>DATAUH010000001.1:0-23383 GCA_036268375.1 Bryobacteraceae bacterium
CAATTGACATTCCGGCGCGACTGCGATACCCCAGATCAATGGCAAAGTGGGAGGCGCGCCTTCCTCCCACGCCGTAACGGAGGAATCATGGTGGGCGACAACGATCGTAGAATGTTCGGGCTGCTCCGCGAAATCCGCGCCGCCTGCCAGTATTTGCAAGACGCCATCGCAAGCACACTCAAGCAGGTCTCCGGCCTGCCCGCGGACGCTCGCGAGTCCTTCCTGGCAAACGCGCTCACGCTTCCCCTGAACCGCGCCGACGAAATCGTAACCGGCGCGCTGACAAGCGCACAGCAGCTTTTCCAAACCGACGCTACGCAATTCGATTGGGGCGCGGACACGATCGCGTTCATCTCGCTCGCCTGGTCCGAAATCTGCAATATTCGCGAGTGCTGGAAAGACGCCAATATCGCCGACCGGCTCACCGCCATGCAGGACCCGCTCGATCGCATCGTCTACCAGTGCGCCTCGCTCACGCTTGCCCCACGCGTCAACGATGTGATGCGCAACCTGCGTGTGGGCCAGCAGCTCGATCTCGAATTCGAATTCGCTTCCGAGTTTCCCAAAGATCCGAAACTGCGCGTCCGATTGGCGCAGGAACTTGCTCAGGAATCGGGCGTCATCGAATGCGGCGTGGTCGATCCCGAGCTTCAAATCATCTACAAAACGGCTGCCACGCGCACCCTGCAACTCCTCAGCGTCTGGCGCATTGTGCTTTGGTGCCTGGCGGGCTTCGTTATACCGATAGTGCTTGCCAACGGCGGCCGCTATTTCCCGGCCTGGCCGCTACATTCGAACGAACTGTTACGCCTGCTCACCGACTACGCCATGATCATGGTGGGCGCCGGGGCGCACCTGGCGGTCGAATCTCTCAAAACATCGCGTTCGCAACCGTCACAGAATTTCGGCGCGCTCGACGACTGGGTGCTGTGGCTGCATGTGCGCGAAGCCTCTTTCCGCCGCGGAATTCTGTACGTTTGGCTGGGCTACATTCTTTTCACCTTCGGCATCTCGAAAGCCGACTGGCCATCCGCGTTTTTTGCCGGCTACAGCATCGACAGCTTCACCGAACTGTTCCTGGAACGCTTCGACACTGTCGTGAAAAGCAAGACTTCAACGCTCGCGGCGCTGGCGAAGCAGGCGTGAGAGCGCGCGCAAAGACGCGAAGCGCTGGGATCATCACCCGGCCCTAAACGTTATTGACGGATCCACCTTGGCCGCGCGCCACGCGGGCGCCAGGCACGCGATTCCGGACACGCCTGCAAGCAGCGCAATCACGCCCAAGTAGGTGATCGAATCGAAACGCGAGATGCCATACAACATCGAGATCATGGCTTGGCTGGCTGCGATTGCTCCAGCTAATCCGATCACGACGCCGATCCCGGTGAGCGTCATTCCCTGACGAAAAATCAAACTCAGGATGTCACGGCGAGACGCGCCAAGTGCAGATCTCACCCCGATTTCACGTATGCGCTCGGCGACGCTGCCAGAGATGACGCCATAGATGCCGACGGCTGCGAGTACTACCGCCACTACACCAAAGGCTTCGAACAGGATCAATGCAAAATGCCGCTCGGCCTCAGAGGTGGCAAGTAGCGTGTCCATAGTGGCGACACGCACGACCGGCTGGTCCTTGTCGATGGACCAGATCGCATTTCTAATAGCTGGAGCCAGCGCCGCCGCTCGATCACCGCGAGTGCGGACCACCAGCGACTGCGCCGTGTCCACCCAATCCCACTGTGTCATCGTGGTATAGAAAGCATCCGGCGCGTTAACAGCAAGCGACGTCTGTTTCACGTCTCCCACCACGCCAACAATGGTGGCCCACGGACGGTCTGCGTGCCCGACGCCGGCGCCTATGCGAACACGCTGTCCAATTGGACTCTGACGGGGAAAGTTGCGTTTCGCAAATGACTCACTGATCAGAACTGCCGTGGGCGCCGCTTCGCGATCACGTTCATCCAGCGGGCGGCCGCCTCTCAGCGGAATGCGCATCGTAGCGAAGTAGCCAGGAGTAACGGCGTATTGAAGCAGACCTTCGGAGTTGCTGTTGGGGTACGCCTCAAGCTGCATGTTATACATGGCAAAATCTCCGCTCAACGGCAGTTGGCTTGTGAACGCTGCCGCTGTGACGCCGGGAACTTTGCGCACCTCCTCCAGGATCTGTGTAAAGAATCGGGCGCGGGCGCTATCGGAGCTGAATCGACGGCCGGACTCCTGCACCTGCATCGTCAACAAGTGGGCGCTGGTAAAGCCTGGGTCGTTTGCAAACAGACGCTCGAGACTGCGCAACAGCAGTCCCGCGGTCACCAGCAGCATAAAAGCGAGCGCGACTTCGGAGACAACCAGCACCCGGCGGGTCAATTGATGCACGCCCGTGGAGGTCCGTGAGCTTTGCCGCAGGGCGTTGTGCGGATCGCTCTGTGACGCGTGAAGCGCCGGCGCCAGTCCCGATACCAAGCCCACCAGCGTGGTGATTGCCAATCCGAAGGCAAAGACTGTGCCATCGACGCCGATAGCCCCCACGCGAGGCAGTCCGAGTGGACTCAGGGCCACCAAACTTCGCACGCCAATTTCCGCCATGACCATGCCGAGCACGCCGCCGGTTACTGCCAGCAGCAAACTCTCCGCCAGCAGTTGCCGTATCAAACGCGTTCGTCCGGCCCCTAGTGCAGCCCGCAAGGCGTACTCACTGCGACGTCGCGCACTACGAGCCAGCAGGAGATTCGTAACGTTTACACACGCGATCAGGAGCACCAGACCGACGGCGGCGAGAACGAACAGTAGCGACTTCTTCACGCCGCGGGTGAGCTCGTCCTGCAATCGGGTTACAAACATCCGATCGGGGGCGCCACCGCAGCAGTTATACCCCTTCGCGTGCGCCGGAGCAAAAGAGCGCAGTATCTCTCTGAGTTCGTTGCCGGCCTGAATCGCGCTCACGTCCGGGCGCAGCCGTCCCACCATACGCAAGTGATGCCCCCACTCCCTGCCCTCCGCCGGAAGAGATGGATCGTACTGCAGCGGCGCCCAAAGCTCCGCCGAAGGCTGCAGAACATTCTCGAAAGAATCCGCCATTACGCCGATCACGGTGAAAAGGCTGTCATCGAGAGTAATCTGTTTGCCAAGAACCGCGAGGTCTCCACCGAAGCGCCGCTGCCATAACCGTTCGCTCAGTACAACCACGTCGGGACCATGGAATCGGTCATCAGACCCCTGGAAATCTCGTCCCATCCATGGCGAAACATCGAGAGCGCGGAAGTAGCCCGCGCTCACGCGTTGCCCGTCGAATCTCTCCGGTTGGCCGGCGCCGGTCATTGTGGGCTGCCATGGCTTGGTTACCGCCATCGCGTCGAAGGCGTGGCTCCCCTCTGCCAGCCCGTGAAACGTACCGAACGCCGGGAGGCGCGGCGATCCGTTGTTGCGTATCTCCTGGATCATCATCAGCCGGTCCGGATGCGGGTACGGCAGCGGCTGGAACAAGATGGGATTCACCGCACTGAAGATGGCGGTCGTTGCGCCAATGCCGAGCGCCAGCGTAAGAATGCTGACGAGCGCAAAACCTGGATTGTGGAGCAGTTGGCGCGCGGCATAGCGCAGATCGGCGGCAAGCGTTCCGAAGAGGCGTTCCCATCCGGAGGAGCGCACCTGTTCTCGAATATTAGTTGGATAGCCGAACCGAAGCCGGGCGGCGCGCTGCGCATCGCCGGCAGAGAGTCCGCCTTTCTCGAACGCAGCAGTGGCATGTTCGAAGTAATCCTGCACCTCATCGGCAACATCCCGGTCGGCGGCCTTCCGCCGTATCAAGGCGCGAAGGCCGCGCGTTAACTGGCGCCAGAGAGACATATCGCTATCTCTCCGCCTTCAGCAGTGGCGCAAAAGCCGAAGCGCAACGCGCGTTCTTCGTTTGACGCCACACGGGATCAAGCGCCGGCGTTTTGTAGACGAGCATTTCGAGCGTGCCTTGAAAGCCGCCGGTATTTGAATGGTCCATAAGCACTCCGAAAGGATCAGCTGTGTCCGACAGTAGCGCAGCGTTCTCTTGACTGTCAACATGTGAACGTCAGCCTTACGCTGAGAAGACGATGCTCCCATCTTTGGACGGAATTCTCTACGTCTGGTTGGGTCTGAATTTGATTTACCTTCAGAATCCCGAAATACGGCCGGCCGGCGCTGACGAAGTAAAGCGCGAAAGCACATAACGAGCGCGCGCCGGCAATCCGCCTTCGAAACCCGCACGGTACACTGTTCGCATGTCGGCGTCCGCGGTTGCGGCTGAACGTTTGATTGCCCTGCTCGGCGAGCGCAGCGTTCTGAATCGCCCCGAAGACCTGGTTTTATACGAATACGACGGCGGCGTCGATAAGCGCCGGCCGGATCTCGTCGTTTTTCCGCGCTCGACCGAGGAGGTCGCCGCAATCGTGCGCCTGGCGCAGGAGCTTCACTTGCCCCTCGTCGGCCGGGGCGCAGGCACCGGCCTCTCGGGCGGGGCAATTCCACGCGAAGGCGGAATTGTCATCTCTTTCGCGCGCATGAATCGCATCCTCGAAATCGATCTGGAGAACGAACGCGCCGTCCTGCAACCCGGAGTCGTCAATCTCGACATCACCGCAGCCGTCGATCCGGACGGATACTTCTACGCGCCCGATCCTTCCAGCCAGCGCGCCTGCACCATCGGCGGCAACGTCGCCGAAAACGCCGGCGGACCGCACACGCTGGCGTACGGCGTCACCACCAACCACGTACTCGGCCTCGAACTCGTACTCGCCGACGGAACCATCCTCGAAACCGGCGGCAAATCCGCGGACCTTGCCGGTTATGATCTTACCGGGCTGCTCACGGGCTCGGAGGGAACCATGGCGCTCGTGACCAAGATCACGGTGCGTCTCATGCGCAAGCCCGAACTCGTCAAAACCATCCTGGCTATTTACGATTCGAGCGAAGCCGCCGGCCGAACCGTCGCCGAAATTACCGCGTGCGCCATCACCCCAGCCGCCATTGAAATGCTGGATGGCGTGATGCTGCGCATGGTGGAAGAGGCTACGCGCGCCGGCTACCCGATGGACGCGGCAGCGGTGCTTCTGGTGGAGCTCGAAGGCGTCCGCCAGGCGGTGGAAGAACAGATCGAACAGGTGCGCGGCGCATGCGCCCGCTGCGGCGCGCGCGAAATTCGCGTGGCGCAATCGGCCACCGAACGTGAACTGCTCTGGAAGGGCCGCAAAAACGCGTTCGGCGCTGTCGGTCGCGTGAGCCCGTTCTACTACGTGCAGGATGGTGTCGTGCCGCGCACAAAAATCGCGCCCACGCTAGAATTTATCGGCGAGATGTCGCGCAAATTCGGGCTCGCCATCAGCAACATTTTTCATGCGGGCGATGGCAACTTACACCCGATCATCCTTTTCGATGCGCGCAAGCCCGGCGACCTGGAAAAAGCGCGCGCCTGCGGCGACGAAATCCTGCGTTTCTGCGTGGCGGCAGGCGGGTCCATCACCGGCGAGCACGGCGTCGGCATGGAAAAGATGGACCTGATGCCCACGCTATTCTCGCTCGAATCGCTCGAAACGATGGGGCGCCTCAAAGCGCTCTTCGATCCCGATTCGCGTCTGAATCCGGGCAAAATGCTACCGACGGGTAAGGGCTGCCTCGAAATCCGGCAACCTGCGCTTACCGAAAAAGCGCCGGTTTACTGATACGGCAAGACTGCAACGTTGCGTCTCTTCAGAAAACTCCCATTCAATGACGGAGCGAAGCCGGAGCATTGCGCCTGTAGCGCGCCCGGAGTTGCATCGGTTCGCGATACGCAAAGAACCGAGTCTCGCAAACAGCGCAGCGGAACGGCCTCAGTCCAAACATGCGAAACGGTATATCGGTCAAGCGGCGGGACGAATGCAGGACATTGACGTTACCGCAATTGGGACAGAGACACTTCTCAACACCCACGTTCAGAAAAACGAACCAAAAAATCCTGCCCAGCACGCACGCTATAAATACGACAACTGCAAAAACCCCGATTTCAAGTGCAATTTTCATCAGGTATGTAGCTCCAAGGCATTCGAAATAATATTCCAACCGTATCATCCGGTCATCCGCCAAAACAACCGTAGCCTGGATGCTATTGGTAGCGTAATGAACGTTGAAAACGTGCCTTAAATCACGCTTAGACATATTGAGCGTAATGGTTTTCGCTTTGTAACCTCTAGGCGGGTGAATTTACCTACTGTACCCGCCGAAAGGCATCGGAAAGGCTCGACGCGGTACAATAAATCTTCCGTTCGCAATCCATAGGAGTTTCTCTGAACCATGTTCGACCTGTTCCGCAGCCGCGATAAAGTAGTGCGCTACATGCTGGGGGGCCTGCTTGTAGTCGTGGCCATTTCGATGCTCACGTACCTGGTGCCCAATTACGACACCAACAACGGACCAACCGGCACACTGGTGCTTGCCACGGTTGGCGGCCAGGATATACACGCCGACGAAGTCCAGCACCAAGTGCAGGCAGCCATGAAGGGCAAGCAGCTTCCGCCCGACATGCTGCCGATTTACATTCCGCAGATCGTCGACGGTATCATCACCAACCACGCCATGGTTTACGAGGCGAAGCGTCTTGGCTTGGAGGTCACCGAGCAGCAGTTGCGCGACACCTTGCGCCAGATTCAGCCGCTCTTTCCCAACGGTCAGTTTGTGGGAAAAGAACAGTACGTCGCGATGCTTGCCCAGCAGGGGTTAACGCCTGAAGAGTTTGAGCAAAACACGCGCAACGACGTACTGATCACGCGCCTTCAGGAGATTGCCGTTGAGGGATCGGTAGTCACTCCGCTCGAAGTGGAGCAGGCTTTCAAGAAGAAGTACGAGCGCGTCAAAATTCAGTACGTCAAGATTTCCCCCGATAAGTACAAAGCCGAAATCACCCCCACCGACGCCGAAATGCGCAGCTACTACCAGGCGAATATCAACACCTACCAAGCGCCGGAAAAAAAGAACTTCGTCCTGCTGATCGCCGATCAGGCCAAGGTGGAACAGAGCATCAACGTTCCCGACGACGACTTGCGCAAGATCTACAACCAGAACCAGGCGCAGTATCACGTGCCCGAACAGGCTACCATCCGCCACATCCTCTTTATGACGCAGGGCAAGCCGCCTGCCGATGAGGCCAAGATCAAGGCTCAAGCCGAAGATGTCATGAACCAGATCAAGAGCGGCAAGGCTAAGTTCGAAGACATGGTCACGAAGTATAGCGAAGACCCTGGTTCCAAGGACAAGGGCGGCGAATACAAAGACCTGCAGCGCAACGGCCAGATGGTGAAGGAGTTCGAAGACGCCGCGTTCACTCAGAAGGTCGGCGACATCGGTCTGATCAAAACCAGTTTTGGCTATCACATTGTCCAGGTTGAAGCCCGTACGCCGGCGCATCAGCAAACCTTCGAAGAAGTGAAGCCGCAGTTGGCGTCCGAAGCCAAAAAGGGCCGCGTCAACGAGATTCTGCAGCGCGCGTCCGATCAGGCCCAGGCTATGCTCACCAAGGATCCGAACAATCCGGACAAGGTGGCTGCCGCGCTCGATATGCAGGTAGTTCACGCCGATGGCGTCGAACCCGGCAAGCCGATTCCGGAGGTCGGAACCAGCCCCGATTTCGACCAGGCAATTGCCACCCTCAAAGTCGGCCAAGTATCCCAGGCTGTCGCGTTCCCGAACAATAAGCTGGTGGTTGCGGAACTGACCACCATCGTGCCGCCCAAGCCGATGTCGTACGACGAAGTCAAAGACAAGATCAAGGACTCGATGATGCAGTACCGACTTCCCGCGAAGGTGCGCGAAATCGCGACGAATCTTGTGAACAAAGCCAAAACCAACGGCGATCTTGAAGGCGCGGCCAAGGCGCTCGGTTTCAAAGTCGAAACTACCGACCCGTTCATCCGCACCGACACGGTTATGGGTTTCGGCTCCGCCAACTATATCGGCCAGGCGTTCGCCAGTCCGGACGGCGCGGTGATCGGTCCCATTCTGATGCCGGATGCGACCGTCGTCGCCAAGGTGGTTCAGCACGTGCCGGCTGACATGTCGAAACTGGCTGAAGAGCGGCCCGCCATCCGCGATCAGATTAAGAGCCAGAAGGCTGGCGATCGCGATACGCTGTTCCGCGAAGGCCTGAAGCAGCGCCTTATCGACGAAGGCAAAATCAAGATTCATCAGGACGTCATCAACAAAGTGATCGCGTCGTATCGCACCAGCTAATTTGGCTCAAAGCGCGATCCACGAATGATTCACACCCTGATAGAGTTTCTCCGCTCGCTCACGTCACCAGATGGCCTTCGGCAGTTGCTTAGCCAGGTCTTCTCCGGCTGGTTCGGATACGCATTGCTTTGCGGCATCGTGTTTTCCGAAACCGGCCTGCTGGTCGGCTTCTTCCTGCCGGGCGATTCGCTCCTGTTTACGGTCGGTGTTGTGGCTGGGGACGGCGTCGTCAGCCTGCCGCTGGTGATTGTTCTGCTCGCGCTTTCCGCGATGATCGGCGATTCCACCGGCTACTTTCTCGGCCGCCGCGTCGGAGTAGCCATCTTCAGCCGCCCCGACTCCACGTTCTTCAAGCGCGAACATTTGCTGCGAACCAAAGCCTTCTATGAGCGCTACGGCGGCAAGACTATCGTCTATGCGCGCTTCGTACCCATCGTTCGAACGTTCACCGCCTTCGTCGCAGGCGTGGCCGAGATGCCCTACCGCCGCTTTTTGCCCTTCAGTATATGCGGCGGCTTCGGCTGGGTGCTGCTGTGCACCACTGCTGGATACGTTCTCGGCAGTCTGCCGTTCGTGCGCCAGAACTTCGAAAAGGTGCTCCTCGCGATCATCGTTCTGTCGCTAGTGCCCACGCTGCTGGAACTGCGTAAATCGCGAGCCCACTCCGCCAAAGCCTGAGTCGCGCGCGCACTCATCGATGCGTCCCACGGTTGATGTTCATTTGCGCGATCGCAGGTCTCGCGCGAAGCGCGTGATACACTCTCCCCATTTGCTTACTCCTAAGCAATAGGAGATTTCATGACCACGACTCTGCCGGACCTGACCACCATTCCCATGGGAGGCAATCTAGCGCACGGCGGAGCCACCTTCCGCATCTGGGCGCCGCGCGCGAAGAACGTCTACATTTGTGGCGACTTCAACAGCTGGGCGCAGGACGCGTCCTCTCTCCTCACTCCGATCGGTAGCGGCCACTGGGCCGGGTTCGTTCCGGACTTGAAAGACGGCGACGCATACCTTTTCTACGTCGACGGCCCGGGCACTTCCGGGTACAAGCGCGATCCCTACGGCCGCCTGCTTACCGTTGAGCCCGCTTTCCCGAATTCCAACTGCGTGCTGCGCAATCCCTCCACATTCCCCTGGCATCAGACCGGCTATCACGCGCCTGCCTTCAACGACCTCATCATCTACCAACTCCACGTCGGCACCTTTTCCATCCAACCCGGAAACGCCCATGGCAACTTCCTCGACGTGATCGCCAAGATTCCGTACCTCGCAGCGCTCGGCGTCAACGCAATCGAGCCGCTTCCCATTCAGGAATTCCCTACGCAGTCGAGCCTCGGCTACAACGGCACCGATTACTTCAGTCCTGAAAACGAATACGCGGAAACCGCCGACGGCAAACTGAATGATTACTTCGACTCCATCAACAGCATCCTGCGGCAGGCGGAGCAGTCCGCTTACGCAAGCGTCGATGTTCTGCGCGATCCCGATAGTCAACTGCGCGCGCTCATCGATGTCTGTCACGTCTACGGCATCGCAGTGCTCTTCGACGTCGTCTACAACCACGCCGGCGGCGGCTTCGATGAAAACAGCCCCCTCTGGTACACCGACCGCATGCCGTACGACAACAAGAACGACAGCCTCTACTTCACCGAAATGAGCTGGGCCGGCGGCCAGGTGTTCGCCTACTGGAACGACGGCGTCAAACAGTTCCTGATCGACAACGCGCGCTTCCTATATCAGGAGTACCGCATCGATGGACTCCGCTTCGACGAAGTCAGCGTCATGGACCATTTCGGCGGATGGGGAACCTGTCAGTTCATCACGGAAACGCTGCGCTACTTGAACCCTTGCGCCATCCAGGTAGCCGAATACTGGCCGGTGAATGACTACATCGTGAAGGACGCCTACGCCGGGGGCGCCGGCTTCGACGCTACTTGGACCGATTGGCTGCGCACTTCCGTCCGCGCTGCCCTCAACGCCGCGGCTTGCGGGTCTTCCGCCAGCGTCGATATGGCGTCCATCGCCGGCGCGCTTACTAACAGCCTGGACAATCGGTGGCGCTCGGTCTCGTGCCTCGAAAATCACGACCTTGTCTACACCGGCCGCGATCAGCGCATCGCACAACTCTCCGACAGCTCAAACTCGCGCTCCTGGTACGCGCGCAGCCGCAGCCGCTTTGCGATGGGAATGCTGATGGCCGCGCCCGGTATTCCGCTGCTCTTCATGGGTCAGGAGTTTCTCGAAGACAAGCAGTGGAGCGACACGCCGAACGTCTCTTACGAAATCTGGTGGCAAGGCTTGGACAGCGGCGATAAAACGATGTCCGATTTTCTCCGCTTCACGCGCGAACTCATCGCCCTCCGCAAAAGCCACCCCGCCCTGCGCGGCGAAGGCGGCGCCGTTACCCACGTTCACAGCGACAACCGCGTCATCGTGATCCAGCGCTGGGTCGAAGGCATCGGCGCCGACGTCATGATCGCCGCCACGCTCAGCGAGACCAACAGGTACAACTACCAGATCGGCTTCCCCAGCGAAGGCCGCTGGAACGAGATCTTCAATAGCGACGTTTACGACAACTGGGTGAACCCGTCCACCGCGGGCAACGGCGGTGGCGTGAATGCCAATGGACCCGCCATGCATGGCCTTTCCGCGTCAGCGGCCATCACGATACCCGCCAACGGATTTGTCGTTTTCACTCGCGCCTGAGGCGTCTACTTCGAGAGCGCGACGTCAACCCCGTGCTGGCTTCCGCCCACGGTGATCTTGGCGTCCGCAGGCAGCGCGCCCGTAATGGGCAGTTGCACCTCGCGTGCTTCCCCGCCCCGCAGATGAATCCGCGTGAACGCGCGCAGATCGCGAATCGCGCCATCCGAGCCGTTGCCGTTGCTGTAAACCTGCACCACCTCGTCGCCTTCGCGCGTCGATGCATTCTTCACGCGCACCGAAACCTGCGCGCCGTTCGCGGTACGCTGCGCCTTGGCCGCCGTATATTCGAACTTGGAGTAACTGAGCCCGTAACCGAAGCCATACAGCGGATCGCCCGAAAAATACCGGTACGTGCGGTTGTTCATCGAATAATCGTCAAAAGGCGGCAACTGCTCCACACCCTTGTAGAACGTCACCGGCAGACGCCCCGCTGGATTGTTTACGCCCGCCAGCGTCTCCGCAATCGCCGTGCCCGCCTCTTCGCCGCCATACCAAAGCTGCAGCAGCGCCGCCGCATGCTCCGCCGCATAGTTCATCGCCACCGCGCTGCCGCTGGTCAGCACAACAACCACCGGCTTGCCCGTTGCGACCGCCGCCTCGATCAGCTTCTCCTGCCCTTCCGGCAACTTCAGATCCGTGCGATCGCCGCCCGCAAAGCCGGGGATCGATACCCGCATCTCCTCGCCTTCCAGGTTCGGATTCAAGCCCACGAACGCCACCGCCATGTCGGATTTCTTCACTGCAGCCACCGCCTCTTCCAGCAGCGGCTCAGCCGGGGGAACCCACGACACCTGCAGCGAAACCTGCGGTCCTTGGGGCCGGTATTCGATGCGCAGCTTGTTGGGATGCCCGGCATCCAAGTGAACCTTCAGATTCACCGGGCCGCCGCGGCCCCCGCCACGCCCAGCGGGAGCGGCCTCCGGCGCGTCTGGCTGAAGCTCTTTATCGTCCAGGAGAATCTTCACCGCGTTGCGCCCAAATCCGGCCGCTGGCGTAATCGTGTAGTCACCCGTCACCGGCGGATGCAGCGTGGCAGTCCATCGCACCGAGTAACCGCCCTTCGGAAACGCGGCCGTGATCGCAGCGTCGGGCACACCTGCCTGAATAAATGGCCGAGGTTCCACGCGGCTGATCTTCGGCTGCCCGCTCATCTCCGCGTTGTCGAAATATTGGGCCTGTAAACCGTGCCCGCCGGCGCCGTGTTCAAACGCGTTCGCTGGTATCAGCGCCGCCGACTGCGATGTGTACGTCGCGCCTAACGCGTAGTTCACCTGCGTGTGCGCCATCTGTGAGTGAATTCCATCGAGCGGCGTCACATGCTTCTTCGAGAAGCCGTTGTAGTTCCCCAGGAGCGCAATCGGATCGTCCGCCGATGGCCCAATCACCGCAATGCTGCGCACGCTCGTCTTGATCGGCAGTGTGTTGTTCGCATTCTTCAGCAGCACGATCGATTTTCGCGCCGCCTCCAGCGCCACTTTGCGGTGCGCGTCCGAATCCACCTCCGAATACGCAATCTTCGAAAATGGGACGCGCTCCGGCGGGTCGAACATTCCCAGTTTGAAACGCGCGGTGAACAAACGCTCCAGCGATTTGTTGATCTCCGCTTCCGTAATCAGCCCCCGCTTCACCGCATCCGGCAGCGCCTTATATTCCGTCCCGCACGTCAAGTCTGTCCCTGTTTTCACCGCCGATGCCGAAGCCGCCGCAGCGTCCGGCTTACTCTTGTGGCCGCGAAAAATGTCGCTGATGGCCCCACAATCGCTCACTACATAGCCCTGAAAACCCCAGTCCTGCCGCAAATCCTTCACCAATAGATCGGGGTTTTCGCAAGCGGGCAAGCCATCGATTGCGTTGTACGCGCACATCACCGAATCGGCCTTGCCGTCGACGATTGCCGCGTGAAATGCCGGCAGATACGTGTTCTCCAGGTCTCGCTGGCTGGGTTTTACGTTGAATTCGTGTCGCGAAGGCTCCGGCCCGCTGTGCACTGCGAAGTGCTTTGCGGTCGCTATCACTTTGTAGTAATGCGGATCGTCGCCCTGCATACCGCGAATGAAGGCAACCGCTAGCCGCCCAGTCAAGAACGGATCTTCGCCGTACGTCTCCTGCCCGCGTCCCCACCGCGGATCGCGAAAAATATTGATATTTGGCGACCAGAACGTCAATCCGTAATACCGCGCGTGATTGTCGTCCCGAATCGCCTGGTTGTACTTCGCGCGCGCCTCCGTCGAAATCACCGTCGCGATGCGGCCCATCAAATCCGTATCCCACGTCGCCGCGAGGCCAATCGCCTGCGGGAAAACCGTCGCCTCGCCCGCACGCGCCACGCCATGCAGCGCCTCGTTCCACCAGTCGTACGCCGGAATATTGAGACGCGGTATCGCGGGCGCGCCGTTTTGCATCTGCAGCGCCTTCTCTTCGAGCGTCATCCGCGAAACCAGATCGGTAGCGCGCTGTTCCGCCGGCAAATCGGGATTCAGATACGCAGGACCATCACCGCCCTGTCCCCAGAGCCAAACTACCGGCGAAAACACAACCACAGCGGCGACGCGGAATATCATGAAGAACCTCTCCACGATATGTAGCGCAAGAAAGTTTAAAGGTCAAATTAAATCGCGTGCAGGGCAAGCCCGCTGGTTCGCAGCTACTTTTTCCCGCCAGTCGGGTAGCCCTGCCACAGATATTCCAGCGCTTCGGGCAGCGTCTGCGTCTTCACTGCGCGGTCCGTGTGCCCCGCATTTTGCGCAAAAACGAACTGGTAATGATATCCCTTGTCCGCAAGGACCTTCGCCATGTTCTCGTTGGCCACCACCCAGTCATGCATGTTGTCGCGCATTGTGTTGGGGCTATAGTTATCGCGGTCGCCCACTTCCATCCACAAGCGAATCGGCTTCACCGGACTATTCGGAATCAGCTTTGCATGGAAATCCCACGCGCCGCCGGGCGTCTCCGAATTCCACGGCCACTGCTGATTCACATAAGTGCCGGAGTAAGTCAGCACGCGATGGTACCACTCGGGGTGATACCAAGCCATAATCAACGCGCACGATCCGCCGGAGCTTCCGCCCATCGTCGCGCGTCCTTCCGGATCCTTCGTCAGCTTCACGTTGTACTTCGATTCCACCAGCGGCAGCACCTCTTTTTCCACCCACTCCGCATAGAGGCCGGACATCGTGTCATACTCCAACCCGCGCTCGCTGCCCTGTGCATCGCCACTGCCGTTGCCAATCGAAATCGCGATCATCGCCGGCACTTTCTTTTCCGCAATCAGGTTGTCCAGCGCCGTAAAAAGTCCGCGGTCGATCCCATCCGCGCCGATGATAAACGGCGCTGCCGTACCCTGCACGTATTGCTTCGGTACATACACGCCCACGTGCCGTGTGTATTCCGCCGGATGGCTCGTCGTCACGATCAGCTTCGCCGGATTTTCCGGATCGGCTGTGCCAAACGTCCCCTGCTCGCGCGCAATACCGGGATAGATCTTGCTATCCTTCGACTCCATCGTGAACTCATACACGTCGCCCTTCGGCACGCCGTCTTTGGCCGTCATCTCGGGCGCCGGCGTGTGCGTCGGACCCAATACAAAGTTGCCATCCGCAGTTGGCGACGCATTCTCGCCATCGGGCAAATCCTTCGCCGCCGGATAACCGGGCGTGTGGGCATCGCGCGTCGGCGGGGCCGGACGAGTGCGTTTCGCGGCGCCCGCGGCGGGGCTTCCGGGCGTCTGTTGAGCGGGAGGCGTCTGCGGCGGAGTTTGAGCTTGCGGCGGATTCTGCGCCCACAGCGCAGCCGCGGCCAGGGCGAAAACCGGTACGAGCGAACGAAACATTCAGGCTCCTTCTTGTCTTGGCGAATTTGGGAGGGCAAGCCTGAGCCGGCCCTCCCGCCAACTCATAATTTTACGGTGACCGTCTTCACTTCGGTATATTGCTGCAATCCGTACTCGCCCAATTCGCGCCCGATCCCGGATTGCTTGAACCCGCCAAACGGCGCGCGCGGGTCGAGCACGTTATAGCAGTTCACCCACACCGTGCCGGCCCGCACGCTGTTGGAAATCGCCAGCGCCTTCGTGATGTCCTTCGTCCACACGGCCGCCGCCAGCCCATACGTCGTCTTATTCGCGCGTTCCACCACTTCATCCGCGCTCTTGAATGGAATGATGCTCATCACCGGCCCGAAAATCTCCTCGCGCGCGATCTTCATCTCATCCTTTACGTCTGCGAATACCGTCGGCTGGATAAAATAGCCTTTATCGCCCACGCGTCCGCCGCCGCACACCAACTTCGCGCCTTCGCTCTTTCCCGAATCGATGTATCCCATCACCTTGTCGAACTGCGCATCGTCCACCTGCGGCCCTTGCTCTGTTTTCGGGTCGAACGGATCGCCGACACGCCTCTTGCTGGCGCGCGCGCCGCTCTTTTCGACAAATTCGTCGTAAATCTTCTGTTCCACGAACACGCGCGAGCCCGCGCAACAGCACTGCCCGTGATTGAAGAACAGCCCGAAATGCGCGCCTTCCACCGCCTCGTCGATGTTCGTGTCCGCGAATACGATGTTCGGGCTCTTTCCGCCCAATTCCAGCGTCACGCGCTTCAGGTTCGATTTCGCGGCCGCCTCCATGATGATCTGGCCTACTTCCGTCGACCCCGTGAACGCCACTTTATCCACGTCCATGTGCCGCGCAATCGCGCCGCCCGCTGTCGGCCCGTACCCAGGCAAAATGTTCACCACGCCTTCGGGATATCCCGCTTCAACCAGCAGTTCACCCACGCGCAGCGCCGAAAGCGGCGTCTGCTCCGCCGGCTTCATCACCACCGTATTGCCCGTTGCCAGCGCCGGGGCCAGTTTCCAGGCCTGCATCAACAGCGGAAAATTCCACGGAATGATCTGCCCCACCACGCCTACAGGCTCCAGCCGCGTATAGCAGAAGTAGTCGCCGTCAATCGGAATCGTTCGGCCCTGAATCTTGTCCGACCAGCCCGCGAAGTACCGGTAACACGCAATCGACGCCGGCACGTCCACCGCCCGCGCCACGCCCAACGGTTTGCCGTTGTCAAGCGACTCCAGCGCCGCCAACTCGTCGGCATGCTTTTCCATTAAGTCGGCCAGCTTGTTCAGCAGCCGTCCGCGATCCGAAGCCTGCATCTTGCGCCACGGACCTTTTTCGAACGCCGCGCGCGCCGCGGCTACCGCTATATTCACGTCGGCGGCGTCGGCTTCCGCCACCTGGCAAATCTCTTCACCCGTTGCGGGATTGATTGTGGGGAAAGTCTTGCCGGATTGCGACGCAACCCAGCGGTTGTTGATCAGAAGCTTGGTTGCCGAAACATCGACGTGGTGTTTGGCGGAGAGAGGCATCACTGAGGCCATAGAAAGCTCCTTTGGTAGGTCAAGCCTTCACAAGTTGTGTTAGCTACATAGACATTATCACGCGCCCCGGCGCGAGCCGCCGCCTACGCCATAATCGTTTTATGCAAAATCGCGCTCTTCGCGCAGCGTCGCTTTTCGCACTCTCTCTCGCGTGCCTCACGATCACTCGCGCACAGTCCACGAGCGCCCTTCGTGTAAATGCCCCGCGCATCTCTGAACACCTCACCGCTCTCTCAAAATTCGGCGCCAATCCCCAAGGCGGCGTCAGCCGCGTCGCCTACACTCAAGCCGATCTCGATGGTCGCGCCTACGCCATCAATCTCATGAAGAACGCCGGACTCGACGTGCACATCGATCTCGCGGGCAACATGGTCGGCACGCGCCCGGGCCGCGAAGCATCGCTCCAAACGCTCATGATCGGCTCTCACATTGACTCCGTGCCCATGGGCGGCAACTACGATGGCGACGTGGGCTCGCTTTCCGCTATCGAAGTCGCGCAGACGCTCAAAGAACACAGCGTGACGTTGCGTCATCCACTGGAAGTCATCATCTTTCAGAACGAGGAAGGTGGCACGGTCGGCAGCAAGGCGCTCGGCGAAGGCTTAACCGCCGCGCAGCTCAACCTCGTCTCGCAAAGTGGCAAAACCGTTCGCGACGGCATACGGGCCCTCGGCGGCAATCCCGATCGTATCGCCGAAGCTCGCCTCAAACCCGGCAGCCTCGCTGCCTATTTCGAACTGCACATCGAACAGGGCGGCCAGTTGGAGCGTCACAAAATCCAGATCGGCGTCGTCGAAGGAATTGTCGGGATTCTGCACTCCGAGGTCACTATCGAAGGTTTCGGCAATCACGCCGGTACTACGCCGATGGATCAACGCCGCGACGCCATGCTCGCCGCCGCCCGCTTCATCGAAAAAGTGAACCAGGTCGTCACCGCCACGCCCGGCGCTCAGGTCGGCACGGTCGGTTGGCTGAAGGCCGAACCCGGCGCATACAACGTCGTCCCCGGAAAAGTCACGCTCGGCCTCGAACTGCGTGATCTCGACGAAAAGAAATTCGTCGCTCTCTTCCGTCAGCTACGAACCGCATCCGAAGCCATCGGCAAAATGAATCAGACGAAGTTTACCTTCAGCGAACCCGTCATCGTCCATCCCGCGCTCACCGCCGCGCCGCTGCGTAAACTCATCGACGACTCCGCTCACGCGCTCGGCTTCACGACCCTGCTGCTTCCCAGCGGCGCTGGCCACGACGCCCAGGAAATCGCCCGCATCGTCCCCGCCGGTATGATCTTCGTCCCCAGCATCGGCGGCATCAGTCACTCGCCCAAAGAATTCTCGCGCCCTGAAGATATCCAGAACGGCGCCAACGTCCTGCTGCAAACCGTGCTGAAAGCCGACGCGAGCTCATCCAACTAGGCCGGGACCCCGCCGATCTCAGGCCCGGCCGCCAAACCAAATCTTCCCCTTGCACTTCTACAAGACTTCCGCTACCCTTCCTGTAGAAGCAACAGGGAACTATGTCGCGCATCGATCTCCCCCAAGGCACCCTCGACCTCCTCATCCTACGCACCCTATCGCTCGCGCCCCAGCACGGATGGGGCATTTCCGAGCGCGTGCAGCAAATGTCCCGCGAGGTCCTCTGCATTCAACAGGGCTCGCTCTACCCCGCCCTACATCGGCTCGAACGCCGCGGCTGGATCAAGGCCCGGTGGGGCAAGTCGGAGAACAATCGCCGCGCCCGTTATTACGAACTCACCAAGACCGGCCGCAAACAACTCGAAACCGAAACCGGCCTCTGGAAACAGTTAACCTCCGCCGTCAATCAGGTGCTCGGCGAATCCTGAGGATCACCATGCTGAGCGATCTCCTCTTCCGTCTTCGCACTCTCTTCCGCGCCAAATCGATGGACACGGGACTCGATGAGGAGCTACAGTTCCACATCGATCGCCAACTCGAAAAACACCTTCAGGCCGGACTCTCGCCCGAGGAAGCGCGCCGCCGTCTCTACCTCGAGTTCGGCGGTCCCGCGCAGGTCCGTGAGGAGTGCCGCGAGGCGCGCGGCGTGCGCCCCCTCGAAGCGCTCTCGCAGGATCTCCGCTACGGCTTTCGAACCCTCCGCAAGAATCCCGGCTTCACCACCGTCGCCTTGATCACGCTCGCGCTCGCCATCGGCGCCAACACTGCGATCTTTTCCGTCGTCTACAGCGCTCTTTTGCGACCTCTGCCCTACACCGACCCCGATCACCTCATCGTGCTTAACGAGACCCATCCCCGCATCGGCACGGTCAGCGTCTCCTATCCCAACTACCTCGATTGGCGCGCGCAAAACCACGTCTTTTCCGAAATGGCGCTGGTGGTCGGCGTGGGATACAACCTCTCAGGCATCTCTCAACCCGAAACGATCACCGGGCAGGCGGTCACTTCCAACTACCTCTCGCTCATCGGCGTGCATCCGCTCCTTGGCCGCGACTTCGAGCCTTCCGAAGACAAGCCCGGCGCTACCCCCGTAGTCATGCTCACCTACCCGCTCTGGCAATCGCACTTCGGAGGCCGCCGGGACGTGCTTGGAAGCAATATTTCGCTCGATGGCCGCGGCTTCACCGTCATCGCGGTTCTCCCGCCCGGCTTCCGCGCGGTCGAGACAGTAAGCGTTCTCGCGCCTTTGGGCGTCTGGCTCACCAAGAATTCCTACGCGTTCGAACGAGGCAATCGCGGGGATACCGTGGCCATTGGCCGCATCACAAACGGAGTTACGCTTGCACAGGCGCGCGCCGAAATGGTAGCCATCGCAGCGCGCCTGGCCGCCGCATATCCGGAAGCGAACAATCAATTTGGCATCTCTCTTCAACCCATCCGGGAACTCTTTGTGGGCGATATCCGGCCGGCCCTGCTGGTGCTGTTCGCCGCTGTCATGTTCGTGCTGCTCATCGCGTGCGCCAATCTCGCCAATCTCTTCCTGATGCGCGCCGCCGGCCGCACTCGCGAAATCGCGCTGCGCATCGCCATTGGCGCCACGGGCGGGCGCATCATCCAACAGATGCTCGCCGAGAGTTTCGTCGTCGCCGGATTCGGCGGCGCACTCGGCCTTGGCCTGGCCGTCGCCGGAATGCGCGCCATGAAAAGTTTCATCCCCGCAGCTGCGCTGTCCGGCGATGCGGCGAATCTAAACCTGGCGGTGTTGCTGTTCGCGCTCGCGGCCGCCGTCCTCTCCGCCATCGCCTTTGGGCTGGCTCCCGCAATGCAGTCCATCCGCGCAGGCGTACATTCGCGCCTCAAAGAAAGCGGGAAATCCACCACCAGCGGAGTCCGTCAAAATCGCTGGCGAACCACGCTGGTTGTGGCCGAGCTCGCACTCTCCGTAATCCTCCTGGCAGGCGCCGGCCTGATGATGAAAAGCGTCTACCGCCTCGTAGCCGTCGACCCCGGTTTCCGCCCCCATCATCTGCTTCGGCTGGACCTGGGCCTGACCTCTTTGAAGTATCCAAACGACACCGCGATCCGTGCGTTCTGGCGCCAGTTGCTGGACGGAGTCCGCGCACTACCCGAAGTGGAGAGCGCAGCCCTGGGCACCAATGTTCCGCTCACCAACAGCCACAGCCGCGGCGACATCACTGTCGAAGGAATGCCGCTGCCGGCCCCCGGCAGCTTCCCGCACCCCGATCGTCACGCTGTAAGTCTCGGCTATTTGCGCACCCTCGGGGTCCGGTTGCTCGCTGGCCGCGACTTCACCGAAAGCGATTCCGAAACCGTGCCCCCGGTGGCTTTAGTCAATGCTCGTATCGCGCGCGACCTCTTCCCTGGACAAAACCCCGTCGGCAAACGGTTCATGTCCGGCCGGCCCGATTGGGCGAGAAAACCGGAATGGATCACCATCGTCGGCGTCGTTGACGACACCCGCATGTACGGCCTCGCGAATCCCTCCCGCCTCGAAATCTACCGGCCCCTCGCGCAAGTTGCTCCCGATGAAATGGATCTCATCGTGAAATCGCGCATCGACCCCACTTCACTCACCTCATCCATTCGCAGCGTGTTGGCCTCCATCGATCGCAACCAGCCCATCACCTCCATCAGCACCATGGATCAGCTCGTGCAGGACTCCGTCGGCAGCCGCCGCCTCACGCTCATCCTGCTCGACGTCTTCAGCGCGTTGGCGCTCGTACTCGCAGGTATTGGGATCTACGGCGTCATCTCTTATTCAGTCGCGCAGCGCACACAGGAGATCGGCATCCGTATGGCGCTCGGCGCCGCCCGCCCGGACATCATGAAGATGATCCTGCTCCAAGGCGCCCGCATCGCCGCCGCCGGTCTGATCATCGGCACAATCGCAGCATTCGCCCTCACGCGCTATATGCAAAAGCTGCTCTTCTCGGTGAGCCCCGAAGACCCCGCCACATTCGCCTTGGTCGCCGTCGTCCTAACATTTGTCGCGCTGCTTGCGTGCTACATTCCCGCGCGCCGCACCCTGCGAGTCGACCCGATAACTGCGCTGCGCTACGAGTGATAAAGGGGTAAGGGCACAGATCCGGCGCTTTTCCTGTCGTAACCGCGAGACGAGAGCTGCAGTTCCGGCTGTGTGCAGACTAGAATGCTGGGATGGAAGTCGATCCGCTCCCCGAAGACGTGCGCCAGTACCTTCGCCAATATTTCACCGACGTAAGAGACGGGGCGTCCGAAGGCGACTATTACGTTTTCAGCGTGAAGTCATCCTCCGGTAAACGCCGCGAACTCAAGGTTCATTTCAAGCTCTTCTTCTATTCGGAGCTTGTCACCGCGTATCTTCATGAAAACGGCTTTGCCGCTCAGCTTGAACGTGGCAACGTGGAAATCACGAGAGCCTTCCGGCGTTGAGTCTCCACAGACTCGGTGCGCGAAATTATATACTTCCCGGACAAACTCTTCAAGGCTCACTACCGTGCGCAAATCACGACTTGGTCTATAAAGAAAGCCCGTGCGCCCCCTAATTTGGGCTGGGCCTTTCGCACCGCTCTACAACCGTGACTTCCAGCGGAATCCGCCGATTCTCAACACGAAAGCCTATAGCCTCCACCGCCTCGCGTACCCGATCTCTCCAAGTCATTTGCGGCCGTTGCTCGACTTCCGATGTAGACAGCCTAAAATCGAATGCCCCGTTTAGTTCCGTTTCGTCAACAACCGGCGCCGCCCACACCTGCGACAGGTAATTGGTTACAGTGGACATCGGCACGGCAGTAAACACAACGTCGCCGCGATCGTTGCCTATCGAATAATGCTCCTCGCCTGTGGCCTGCTTCAGACCTCGAGCGGTTCGTGGCGCTCGTAACGCCATCCCAGGCACATCCCGCCTCTCCCGGTGCGACTCTAAATGAAATCTTTCCCGCAGCAGGGCCATCACCGCCTCTTGGCGTTCAGCGTCGTCCAATGGCCGGGCAGCATTCGCCTCGATATCGTAGCGATCTGTCCTCATCCAATCGGGTCCACCCACCACCCGAAACAGTTTGTGTCCATTCAACATGTCAAGAATGTCGCCAACTGTCGTCGCGCTGGCTTCGAAGCGACCACCTCGAAAATTGTGGCGTGCATCTCGCGCTGTCATGCCGGGCTGGCTGGGTCGAATCGACGCTGCCTCGAACTGCGCCTGCGGCCATGCCGGTGTCACCGCCGCAATCAGGCACAATGCCGTCCAACCGATTTTTAAAGGCATTCGGAGTGAATGACGTCCGAACGGCTGCAATCGTGGATCGTCACTTCGCTGAAGCGCGCGTGACCAAGATGCGGAATGTTGGAGGCGCGCGCAAACGACTATCTCTGCAAACGCCGTCGCCTCACAGCGACATCAACAACAGCGCCTTCTGCGCATGCAGCCGGTTCTCCGCCTGATCGAACACCACAGACGCCGCGCTCTCCATTACCTCGTCCGTGACCTCTTCACCACGTTTCGCCGGCAGGCAGTGCATGAACAACGCCCCCGCCTCCGCTTTGGCCATCAACTTCTCATCCACCTGAAACGCCCGAAACGCGGCCCGCCGCCGCGCCGCCTGGTCCTCCTGCCCCATACTGGCCCAAACGTCGGTATACACCGCGTGCGCGCCCTTCACTGCCGCCGCCGCGTCGTGCACCACTTCAATCTTTCCGCCCGCAATCGCCGCCAGCCCCTCAGCCTGCGCCACCACTTCCGTATCCGGATCAAACCCCTTCGGACATCCGATGCTGAAATCCATTCCCAATCTCGCCGCGCTCAGCATCAGCGAATGCGCCACGTTGTTGCCGTCGCCGATAAACGCCAGCTTGCGTCCGCGCACCTCGCCCCAATGCTCCATCATCGTCTGTACGTCCGCCAGTGCCTGGCACGGATGATACACGTCGCACAACGCGTTGATCACCGGAACCGACGACCATTTCGCCAGCTCCGTCACCGTCGCGTGCGCAAACACGCGCGCCACAATTCCGTTCACCCAGCGATCCAGATTCCGCGCGACATCCTTCAGCGGTTCGCGCACGCCAAGTTGCCCGTCCGACGACACGCAATCACCGCCCAACTGCTTGATCGCCAGCTCAAACGTCAGCTTCGTACGCAGCGACGGCTTCTCAAACAGCAACGCAATCGATTTTCCCGTCAGCGCAGCGGAGTAGTCGCCCGGTCTCTCCTTCACCGCCGCCGCCAGATCCAGCAGCGCTGGCAACTCCTCGTCGGTCAAATCCAGATCCGACAAAAGGTCGGCCGCATTCATCTTCAAAACTCTCGCCGGATTCGCCAAAGTCGACACGGACCTCTCCTCAAATGAATAATTATCCACTCTAATGAATAATCACACATTTCAGTAGACGACGTCAATTCGGCTTGTTTGAAACCTGTGGAGTTCAGAGTTTTCCGACGCACAAGAGCAATCCCAAGGTGGCGAAGACGACGCAGCTAGCGCTGCCCGAGCGAACCACCGTCGCTCCACTTCTCCCGATCTAAATGTCGATCCGGCGGAGAAGCATGAGGAAATCGCCTGCCTCGATGGCGCACAATATGCGGCCAGGAAGTTTCCCGGTTCCTTCTGGTGGAACTAGACCAGACAGCATTCACCACGACATGCTACTGCGCCAACAACTCC
>DATAUH010000002.1:0-4092 GCA_036268375.1 Bryobacteraceae bacterium
TTGCGAAGGTGCTGCCGAACGCAGCAGCGGTAGCGGGTCCGCCGGTGAGAGCGACAGATCCGGTGAGGATGCCGAGGCGCGGGTCGACGCCCAGAGCCTTGCAGAGCGCGACGCCGAGCAGGTTTTGCAGCAGCGCGCCCAAAGACGCGATGGCCAGCAACTTGATCACCCCGATGCCGCCGCGGCGAATCAGTTCCAGACGCGCGTTCAAGCCGATGGTGGTCATGAACGCAATCATCAGCAGCGTCTGCAGAGATGTGTCGCTGTCGAAATTGACCACGCGTCCGTGAAGCGCCAGAGCAGCCAGCGCGAAGACCGTGCCGCCGGCTATCGGCACGGGAATATTCAGCCGGTCCAGCAGGCGTACTTTGCGCTTCAGCCACGCGCCCAGCGCGATGGCGAGGCATGCGAGAGCCAGAATCTGCGCCGAGTTCAGCTTCCAGACGGGCGGCACATTTCAGTATAGGTGGACGCCCTTATTAGTGCGCCGCCGAGTCGCTATAGTAGGTTCTCGGGAGATTTATGCGATTGCGTGGGTGGGTCCTGGCGCTGTGCGCCTCGGTTGGTTTTTGCGACACGTATCAGCGGCAGCCAGCCATCGATGTGCAGCATTACGTCTTTCGCGTCGAATTGACCGACGCCAATGATGAGGTTGCCGGCGAGACCACGGTCAGTGTGCGTTTCTTGAACGATGGCGTGTCGTCGTTCTGGCTCGATCTGGCTTCCGCGAACGCGGGGAAGGGCATGACGGTCTCGGAGGCGACTTCGGCCGGCGCGGCCGTACGCTTCGAGCACAGCGAAGATCGACTGACGCTCAAGTTTTCTCCCGCGGCTAAATCCGGCGACGTGCGCGCGTTCACTGTGAAGTATCACGGTGTTCCCAACAAGGGGCTGCTCTTTCCGAAGAACAAATTTGGCGACCGCACCATGTTCAGCGTGAACTGGCCCAACCTGGCGCATCAGTGGCTGCCGACGGTCGACCACCCGTCAGACAAGGCAACGAGCGAGTTCATTGTGACCGCGCCGGATAAGTATCAAGTGGTGGCGAACGGGCTTCTGCAGGAAGAGTTCGACCTGGGAGATGGCCGGCGGAGGACGCATTGGAAGCAGTCTGTGCCGATCGCAACCTGGCTCAACAACATTGGCGTGGCGGAGTTCGCATCGCGGCATTTTACAATGGCGGCGGGCGTGCCGCTGCAATCGTGGAGTTTCCCAAAGGATCGTGAAAACGGCATCGCGACGTTGGAAGAACCGCTGCGCCAATCGATCGAATTCTTCAATGACCACATCGGCCCGTACGCTTATGAGAAGTTGGCAGGCGTTGAGGCAGCCGGAATGGGCGGCGGCATGGAGCACGCGAGCGAAATCTTTTTCGGCGAGCGCAGCATCACCGGCCGCAACGGGTTGGGGCTGGTGTCGCACGAAACCGCGCATCAGTGGTTCGGCGATTCGGTTACGGAGAGCGATTGGGACGACGTGTGGCTGAGCGAAGGCTTCGCCACGTACTTTTCGTCGCTGACGACTGAGCACTACCTGGGACGCGACGCATTCGTGCAGCAGATGCAGCGCACGCGCCCGCGAATCTTTCAAACGGAAAAGCAGCGGCCGGACACGGCAGTGGTGGATCACAAGCCGTGGAGCGGCATTCCCAATCAGATCGTTTATCAGAAGGGCGGCTGGGTGCTGCATATGCTGCGCGGCCAAATTGGAGACGAAACGTTCTGGGCCGCGATTCGCGAATACTACCGGCGCTATCGCGACAGCAACGCTACGACGGCGGATTTTGAGAAGACGGTCGAGGAGATTTCCGGTCAGGATCTGCATTGGTTCTTCGACCAGTGGATCTATCGCGCGGGATCGCCTGTGGTGGAGGCCGCGTGGCGCTACGACGCGGCATCGAAGAAAGTTGCGATCGATTTGACGCAGACGGAAAATGGCGCCGCATATCGTTTGCCCATGGAAATCGCTCTGCAGTCCGCGAGCGGGCCGGCGAAAATCGAAAAGGTGCAGTTCACGGGCAAACAGCAGCACGTTGATATAGCCGCGGAGCAGGAGCCTGCGTCCGTGGAACTCGATCCCAACGTTTGGCTGCTGATCGACGCCAAGATTGCGAAGAAGTAGCTGAGGGCTGCTAAAGCCCCAGCCCTTGCACCGCGGGCGTACCCGGATCTTCGAACATAAGGCCGAGATCGTCACTTTCGGCTTGCTCGTTCGTGCGTCTGCGAAGCACATACCAAATGACGGCGAGCGCCGCCAATAAACCCGCAAGCTTCCAGGGACTATCAAGAATCCCGTTTTCGAGATATGCGCAGTAGCCGATGAATTGCAGCAACACCATCACGCTAAAAAGGAGCGTGACGTGAATGTTGGTCTTGCCAGGCAGGTACGAGCACGTGAATGGAATCTTTTGGAAGCCCAGCAGGCAAATTTCGCCAAGGATAGCGCCCAACAGTCCGAGGATGGCTAAGTGAGATGCTGCCAGCGAAACCGGCCACCACCAAAGTAACAGTGCAGCGACAGCCAACCACACCGGCAGCACCGCGATTGCGAGGATGGCGCGCCGCCGTGCGCGTAAGCAATTGAGGCCGCCCCGAATGGGAGTGATGCGGAAGATCCAATTCGCTCTCAGATCGGCTGGTATCGCAAAAACAATGCGCGCGCCAACCAGCGACAGGAGCAACGTGAAGATGGTGCCGGAGATCAATTGCATGCGGATTGCGCCACCTTGCATATGGATCGGTAGAGCGAACACAACCGTCGTCAATCCGAAGCCGATTCCCAGGTAGAACGCGAAGATCATGCGATGCTGGCGGCTGCGCAGCAGCGTGCGCACGCTGAAATGACCGAGAGCGGTTTGGAGTGAATCGCCGAAACTTGGAAGCCAAATCGCGCCGCGCGTGCTGGGTAAAATGTCGGGCTCTTCCACGATCTTACGCAGCATACGAAAGTAGGAAAACACGAAGGCGACCGCGGCAGTTCCGATTACGCCCGCCAATCCCAGCCACGCGCGATGCGCCAGCACAGGCAGCGCGGGGGAGCCTTTCAGTTCTTGAAACAGTCCTAGAAACCAGAAGGTGAATTGCCAGCCTGCCAATCCGTTGCCTTGCGCAGCGGCTAGCGATGTGGGCGACGCTTTCATTGGCATGGTCATGATGCCGCAGATGAAGAAGCAAAAGAGGCCTAACTGCAGCCATGACGACACGCGAAGGTACCAGCTTCGCGTTAAGAATAGGGCGATGAGTCCTTGAAGCGCCAAGACTGCGCAAAAGATGAATGCGCCGGCCGCGAAGAGCGTGATCCAGAAGGCCGCAAACGTACGCCAGTAATTCAAAAAACCGGTTGCGAGCGGGATCGCGTGGCCATCGAAGACCAATGGCGCTTGCGCCGCGACGCTGTATGGCCAAGTCGCTTGCGCCAGGCAATGAAGTGTAGCCACGACTAAGGCCAGCGCGACCGCGATGCCGGTGACTTTCGCCAAAAACAGCGTCTTCGGCCTTACAGGAAGGGGCGCCAGGACCATGACATCGAGTTTTGTGGGAAACGTCGAATCCCAACTCAAGACCGCGAACAAGCCTACGATGAGCATGGTGAAGCTGATGAGGAAATGCTCGTTGCTCCATATCACCATTTGCCGCTGATCGACCGTCATCCAGCGTGGGCCCGCTGCGCCGAAGCCCATGATGGTAAGCGCGAGGCTGATGGAGATGAGCATGGCCGCGAACTGTCCGAAGAGCTTGCTGCTATCTCCCAGGGCCTGCGGCGAAAGGACCTCCAGATCGACCATGCGGAAGAGAAACTCGCGGTACAGCACGCGAAATTGTACTTTGTCCATGACGGCCTCAGTTGGAAATCAGATCAGCGATTTCGCGGCAGATCGCACCCGTGTCCTGCTCTACGGCCAGTTGCGAGAATATCTCCTCCAAACTGGAAGCAGCCATCAATTCGCGCAGGCGCTCGATGGAATCGTCAGCCACCATCTTGCCGCGGTGCAGGATGATGACATGAGAGCAGACGCGCTCCACGGTTTCGAGCTCATGCGAGCTGAAGAGCACTACTTTTCCGCGCGCGGCAAGTTCCTGGATGAGACTGCGC
>DATAUH010000003.1:0-27983 GCA_036268375.1 Bryobacteraceae bacterium
GCGATTTGGATCACCTGCATGGGCGTGAGTCCCGCCTGAACATACAGCTCTAACTCCCGGTGCAGGCTGTGTCCGGGCACGGCTTTATCAGTCCCGGCGACAATGGGCACACCCGCGGCGTAAAGCGCGCGCAGGACGGCGTATTGATCGTCCATCCGGCCGGCGGGTCGCGCATTGGAAGCCGGAGTTCCCGCCGTGCCTATGACAGAGGTCAGCGTGTACGGCGCCTTCGCGAAGCCCGGCTCAAAGCTGGCTATATCCACATTCATCGGCCGCCCGAGCAATTCGTTCCACGCCCAAGTCGGGTCGACCACCGTGTGGTGATCCTTGAAAAATTGAATCACGGCAGCGCGGTCATCGGCGCGCCGGATCGCCTGATAGACCGAACCAAAATGGTTGATCTGATCCATGCCGTCTTCCACTCCTTGAATCGCCGTCATCCCCTCGGGAACGTGACCCGTAACCGTCATTCCCACGCGGTGAGCCTCAGCCGCCACCGCCTTCAGCACGTCCGGTTGAATCCGGCTATAGATCTTCATTTGAACGAATCCGGCCGCTTTGTAGCGCGCCACTTGCGCAATTCCCTGCTCCGGCGTATCGGCATAGTTCACGCCGAACGTGCCCGTGCCGCTGCGGTCCACCAGCCCGGCCAGCAGCAGATGCGGGCCCAGGCCCTTGCCGCTCTCGATCAAGTCGCGAACAGCGGTGATGAATTCGAACTCGCCACCGCAGTCGCGCGCCGAGGTCACGCCCGCTGCCAAATATGCCGGTCCCCATTCCACCTGCGCGAAGTGCGCGTGCATCTCCCAGAGGCCTGGCAGCAGCGTTTGGCCGCGTCCATCCACAATGCGCGAGCCTCGGGGAATCTGCACCTGCGCGCGCGTTCCGGCCGCCGCGATCTTGCCATCCCGAACGATCACCACCGCGTCCGATACCGGTGGCCCGCCCGAACCGTCAATCAGCGTCGCGCCCGTAATCGCATATGCACCCTCCAGCAGCGGATGAATGCGCGCACGCTCCGCGGACAATTCACGCATACGATCGGCAATCGCGCTACGGATCAATTGCGCAAAGGCGCCGCGATATTCGGAGCGCACGGCCTCGAGCGGTAGTCCACCCGCGTAGCTCACGCCTCCGGCAATCTGGCCCCGATCGTCCAGCCAGATCGTTTCCCGTCCCCACACAATATTGCCGATCGAGTAGCGCGTCAGGTGAACCGTCTGTCCGCCTGCCTCAATCGTTTCCTGGCCGGAAACTTCGATCTGCGCCTCGGTTCCAGGTTCGCCGGCCGGGAATTGCGGCAAACGCGCCGGCTTGCCGTGAGCATTCCAATACCGCAGCATCATCATCTGCACCGAAAACGGCGCGTAGCCCGAGACGGTGAAATAGCGCTCTGGAAGCGCGGCTTCACGCGTTTTGCCGTTGTCGCGAAGAACCGCCGATCGCCCATCCGCCGCCACATTCACAGCCGCATCCACGCTAAATGGGCGATAGCTTTTTCCCTTGGCTTCGAATTGCACCGGGGTCAGGTCGCTCTTCATGCGCAGGGTCGCGGCCAGCGGCACGTGCGATCCGCGTTCCGTATAATCAAAGTTCGCCTTCAGCAGCAGGCCGCCGCCAGGTTCCGTCGCGAGGTCGTAGCTCTCCTCACCCACCTGTAACTGCAGAAAATGGAGAATCAGCGAGCCGTGTTCATCGGCCGCCGCAACGTGCCACGCGGCGCACAAAAGCAGGACCCAGACTCGGCTCATCAGCATTCTATGAAGATACTCGAACTCGCGATATGCGCGCATTCGAACATGTTGGCTGCAACAGGCCGTTGTAACCCGACATGCTATCCTGACGGCATACGAGGCGCACGCCCGAATGCTGCAGAACATGCGTCATTCCGCGCAACCGGGAAAGCTTGTAACTCCCATCCACTCCAGCCGCGTCTACACATTCATCGAAGCCGGCGTTTAGCCCAACTCAATGTTCGAATTTCTATTCAAGTATCCGGCCAGTCTGTTTCATAAAGGACAGTTCGTCCTGTTGACGCCGTGGCCCCTGTGGCTGCTGGCGCTCGCCATTTTGGTCGCGGGCGGCGCGCTTTACTTGCACGTGCGCCGGCACCACGGGCTGCTTTCGGGCGCGCGTCCGGTGGCGATCTGGCTGCTTGAAACGGCTATGGTGGCCTTGCTGCTCTTTATTTTGTGGCACCCGGCGCTGAGCGTGGCCACCCTCCGCCCCCAACAGAATGTGGTGGCTGTGCTGGTGGACAACTCGAAAAGCATGGGCATCGCGGATTCCGATGGTACCCGCGAAGCAGCCGCCAAACGAGCTCTGAATAGCGGACTATTGAAAAGCTTAGCCGAAAAGTTTCAAGTACGGCTCTATGAATTTGGCAAGGAGCCGCAGCGGATTGCCAATGCGGATTCGCTGAACGCCTCCGGCCAGGCGACTCGCATCGGCGACACCTTGGAGCGAACTCTCGCGGAGTCCTCTTCCCTGCCCTTGGGCGCCATCGTTCTATTGAGCGACGGCGCGGACAATGCGGGCGGCATCAATCTCGACACGATCGCCGCCATCCGCCGCCAACGTATCCCCGTGCATACCGTCGGTTTCGGGCGTGAGCACGCCAACCGCGACGTAGAAATTGAGGATGCCGTAGTGCCCTCGCGCGCCTTGCCGAAGTCGCGCCTGACCGCACAGGTGACCTTGCAGAGCTACGGGCTGAACGGCTCCAAAGCCAAGCTGAGCGTGCGCCAGGATGGCAAAGTTTTGGCCTCGCAGGACATCGCCTTGAAAGGCGATGGCATCCTGCAAAGCGAGTCCATCGTCTTCAACTGCGGCGAAAAGGGGCCTAAGACGCTGGATATCGGCGTGGAGCCTTTGGCCGGTGATGAGAATCCCCAGAACAACCGGCTCACGCGCCTGGTGACGGTCGAAGACCGCAAGCCTCGTATCCTATATATGGAGGGGGAGCCCCGTTGGGACTTTAAGTTCATCCGGCGCTCCCTCGACGATTACAACGATATCGAGCTCTTCACGATTTTGCGCACCACGCAGAACGGCATCTACGCGCAGACCACCGGCAAGACCGATGACGAATCCCTGAAGCAGGGATTCCCCAGCAAACCCGAAGACCTGTTCGGTTTTCAAGGCCTGATCATCGGTAGCGTGGAGGCCAACTACTTCACCCCCACTCAGCAGCAGATGATTCGCGATTTCGTCGACCGGCGCGGCGGCGGACTGCTCTTTACCGGCGGACGCGCGACGCTGTCGGACGGGGGTTACGTCGGTTCGCCGCTGGAGGACCTTGTGCCGGCGAAGTTGCCGCCCAACCGAGGCACATTCCATCGCGATTTTTCGCCCGTGGAGCTCACGCCCGAAGGCGCACAAAGCATGATTGCCCGTCTCGACGATGATCCTGCGCGCAACGCGGAGCGCTGGAAGAAAATGCCGATGATCGCGAACTACCAGGAGATCGGCGAGAAAAAACCGGGCGCATCCGTGCTTTTGAACGTCATACCAGCAGGGAAACGGGCCATGCCTTTGCTGGTGACTGAAAATTATGGCCGCGGCCGCACTGCGGTTCTGGCCACCGAAGGCACCTGGCGCTGGCGCATGTGGCTACCGCATGAAGACACGTCAGACTACGTCTTTTGGCAGCAGATGTTCCGCTATATGGTTACGGATACGCCGGGACAGATCGCGGTCAGCACGCCCAAAAGCGTGCTCTCCGACGATACGCACCTGCCCATCCGCGTCGAAGTTCGCGACAAGCAGTACAAGCCTGTCGCCAATGCGCGCGTGCAGGCGCGCTTAATGAGCCCCGATGGCACTTCCGCCACCATCGAACTCGCTCCGCAACCGCTCGAAGAGGGAATCTACAGCGGCGATTGGACTGCGGAAGCGCCTGGTTCGTACGTCGCGGAGATCATCGCCGGCCACGACACAGAAGAAATCGGACACGACGTGCTCTCGTTCCGGCGTGAGGACGGCGTGGCGGAAAATTTCCACACCGGACAGAACCGCGACCTGCTGCAAAAACTCTCGGACCAGACCGGCGGCCGCTATTACAAACCGGAGGAGGCTGCGAAGCTGGGCAACGACATCACCTATTCCGAAGCCGGCATCACGGCGCGCGAAACCCGTGATCTCTGGGACATGCCGATCGTCTTTTTGCTGGCCTTAGGCATCCGAACCAGTGAGTGGCTGCTCCGTAGAAAGTGGGGTGTGGTATGAAAATCGCCGTTGGAGCTGTCGCTCTTCTCTCGCTTGCCTTGCCGGTGAATGCAACGACCTTTTACCTGACCCTTTCCGGCCTGGGCGGTGAGGCGGACTATGTGCAGCGGTTCAAAGGACTCGCGGACGAAGTCGATTCCACGCTCAAGAAAGCCGGCGGCGACGTCAATGTGATGACCCTCGTCGCTCCGACCCGCGATCAGATCCGCACCCGCTTCAGCGAGATCGATAAGTTAGCCAAACCGAACGATGCGCTGGTCGTCATGCTCATCGGCCATGGCACTTACGATGGCGCCGACTATAAGTTCGCCATTCCGGGCCCCGATATCAGCGGCACGGAGCTTTCGGGCCTGTTAGACCACGTCCCCGCCACGCGCCAGTTGATCGTCAACATGACCAGCTCCAGCGGCGGATCGATCGAGTTTCTCCGCAAACCCAATCGCGTCGTGATCGCCGCCACCAAGTCCGGCACCGAAAAGAACGCCACCGTCTTCGCGCGCTACTGGGTCGAAGCGCTGCACGATCCCGCGGCCGATGCGGACAAAAACGAGAATGTATCGGCGCTCGAAGCGTTTCACTACGCGCAGCAGAAGACCACCGAATTTTACGACACGCAAAAGCGCCTTGCCACGGAGCATGCAGTTTTGGAAGACACCGGCAAGGGCGAAGGCGAACGCGCGCCATCCGTCGAAAACGGCGAGGGTCGCATAGCCGCGAATTTCACCGTGGTCCGCATCGGCGCCAACGCCGCGGCTGCGCAGGATCCCGCCAAGCGCGCGCTGCTCGATCAGAAAGAAAAACTCGAACAGTCCATCGACCAGCTCAAGTACAACAAAGCCGCCGTTCCCGAAGCTCAATACAGACAGCAACTGACCCAACTCCTGCTCGAGCTGGCAAAAGTGCAGGAGGCCATCGACAAGTGAAGCATTCTCCGCGAGTCGCCTGTGTGGCGATACTCGCCGCCATACTGATTCCGGGCTCCCTTTCCGCGCAGCAGCTCGATCTCGGCAAGTCTTTGCAACAGGCGAAGGCTTTGCAGAAGGAGCGCCGCTATGACGACGCCAACAACTTACTCCGCCAGTTAGCCGCCGAGTATCCGAAGAATGCCGACGTTCGCGTCGTATGGGGCCGGCTCTATCTGGAACATTGGCAGCCCGCAGACGCGGAAGATCTTTTCAAGGAAGCGGTGCAAATCGACGACAAGAACGCCGGCGCGCTTCTCGGACTCGCCTTGGTACGAGCCGAAGGCTTCGGCTCCGCGGCTGACCTGGCGCATCAGGCGCTCAAGAACGATCCACACCTGGTGGAAGCGCAGGAACTGCTCGCCCGTCTTGCCCTTGAAGACAACAACGAAACCCGCGCCCGCGATGAAGCGCACAAAGCGCTCGAGATGGATCCGAAATCCGTCGAAGGCCGCGCCGTCCTTGCCACCATGGATTGGCTGGCCGACAAAAAAGACTCGTCCTGGGACCCGCATGACGCGCATGGCTACGAACTGGCCGCGCACTTTTTCATGCTCAACCGGCGCTATACAGAGTCGGTGGCCCTGTATCGCAAAGCGCTCGAACTCGATCCCAACCTGTACACCGCGCGCAGCCAGCTCGGCCTCAATCTGATGCGCCTGGGTCGGATGGATGAAGCCCGTAAGGAACTCGAACTCTGCTGGAACGCGCACTTCACCGACAATGCGACGACGAACAGTCTTCGTCTGCTCGATACGATGAAGAACTTCACCACGTTCAAGACCGATAACACCGTTCTCATGCTCGATAAGAAGGAGGCGGACCTGCTTCACCCCTACTTCGAAACCGAGATGAAGAAGGTAATCGCGACTTACGAGAAGAAGTACAAATTCAAGCTCGAGCATCCGGTTCAAGTCGAGGTCTATCCCAACCACGAAGACTTCGCCGTTCGAACAATGGGCATGCCCGGTCTCGGCGCGTTAGGCGTTACCTTCAACTACTCGATCGCCATGGACAGTCCGTCCGGGCGGCCTCCTGGCGAGTTCCACTGGGCCTCCACTCTCTGGCACGAAATGAGCCATGTCTTCACGCTTTCGATGACCAATTCGAAGATCCCGCGCTGGTTCACCGAGGGCATCGCCGTGCATGAAGAGACCGCCGCCAACCCGGAGTGGGGCGACCGCGTCGGTCCGGAAGAAATCACCGTCGTCAAGGATCACAGATTGCTCGCGATCGCCGAACTCGATCGCGGCTTCATTCATCCCACTTATCCCAGCCAGGTGGTGGTCAGCTACTTCCAGGGCGGCCAGATCGTCGACTTCATCACGCAGAAGTGGGGTTGGGACACCGTGCTCGCGATGATCAAAGATTACGGGCAGAATGAAGAAACGCCCGCGGTGATTCGCAAGGAGCTCAAAATCGAGCCCGACGAGTTCGACAAACAACTCAACGCTTTCATCGATTCACGCCTGGGGGAAACCGTCACTCACTATTCGCAGTGGAAAGACGGCATGAAGACCATGATCGAGCTCGCGGGTAAGAAAGACGATGACGCCGTCATCAAGCAAGGCTTGGCCATTCGCGACATGTATAAAGATTATGTGGAAGCGGGCAGCGTCTACGAGTTTCTGGCCACGGCCTACGCCGACAAAAAAGACATGCCCGACGCCATCGACGAGCTGATGCGCTACGCGCACGCCGGCGGCCGCTCGCCTGCAACCTTGAAGCTGCTTGCGAAGGACCTCACCGAAGCCAACCGCAAAAAGGAAGCAGCGGATATACTAGACCGATTGAACTACATCTATCCGGTGGATGGCGAAGCGCACCACATGCTGGCCGATCTTTGGTTGGACCAAGGCAATGCCGCTGGCGCCGCGCGCGAATTCGCCGCCGAACTGGCTTACAAGCCCATCAACCCGGCTGAGGCTCACTACGGCCTGGCCCGCGCCTTAAATGCCGAAAATCAGCCCGAAAAGGCCAAAGACGAAGTGTTGTCCGCGCTCGAAATCGCACCCGGTTATCGCGACGCCCAGAAACTGCTGCTGAAATTAAGTTCCAGCAAGCAGGACCTTCCCAAGTGAGCACACTCGAAAACATGTCAACTACCGCTACCACGCAAATGGATCCCGAAGTTTTGAGGACGCGCATCGAGCGTTTTCGCCAGGTTCAAAACGAGATCGTGACGCAGGTGCGCCGCGTGATCGTCGGCCAGGAGGAGGTGCTTGAGCAGGTGATGATTTCGCTGTTTGTGGGCGGTCATTGCCTGATCACCGGCTTGCCTGGAACCGCCAAAACGCTGCTGGTGCGCACGCTCTCCCAAACCCTTGGGTTGATCTTTAAGCGAATTCAGTTCACGCCGGACCTGATGCCCAGCGACATCACCGGCACCGACATCATTGAAGAAGATCCAGGCACCGGCCGCCGCACGTGGACCTTCGTTCCCGGCCCCGTATTCGGTAACGTGCTGCTCGCCGACGAAATCAACCGTACGCCTCCCAAAACGCAAAGCGCGTTGCTCGAAGCCATGCAGGAACGCTCCTGCACCGTGCGCGGCAACATCTACTCGCTGCCTTCGCCTTTCTTTGTGCTGGCCACCCAGAACCCTATCGAACTCGAAGGCACCTATCCGCTTCCCGAAGCGCAGCTCGATCGATTCCTCTTCAACACCATTCTCGACTACCTCACTGCCGATGAAGAATTGAAAGTGGTTGATCTCACGACGGTCGTCAGCGTCGCCCAGGCCGACCCGGTAACCACGGCGGAAGAGATCCTCGAATTTCAACGTCTGGTCCGCATGGTGCCTATCGGCGAGAGCGTTTCCCGCTACGCCATTGATCTGGTCCGCGCCACCCGTCCGCGCGACAGCAGCGCCACTGAAGCCGTCCAAAAATATGTGAATTACGGCGGCAGTGTCCGCGCCGCGCAATTCCTGGTCCTGGCCGCCAAAGCTCGTTCCCTGATGAAGGGCCGCTATCACGTGACGTATGAAGACATCCGGAAGCTCTACGTCCCGGTACTGCGCCACCGCATTTTGCTGAACTTCCACGCCGAGTCGGACAAACTCCGTCAAGACGATGTGCTGGAAAAAATTCTGGAGGCGAAGCCTGCGCCGAGGGATTAACCTTCATTTCTCACACGTGTTCGTCGCCAGGCGCGATCGAAGCCCGGGAGTACCAGGCTCGCGAATTCAGCGCGCGGAAGCGTACTGGAGCGGCCACGGTGAATAAGCGCAATGAAGTGGACGCGGCTTATCGCGCGCCGCGGTAGAAACTGTGTGAGAAATGCAGGTTAAGGTTCAGGGCCAATTTTTTCGACGCTAATGCTTCAACGCTTCCTCGACCCCGCAACGCTCGCTTCCATCGACGGCCTCGACTTGGTCGCTAAGACCGTAGTCGATGGCTTCGTCGCGGGACTGCACCGCTCGCCGGACTTCGGCTTCTCGCAGGAGTTCGCCGAGTATCGCTCCTATACGCAAGGCGACGATTTGCGGCACGTAGACTGGAACGTCTTCGCCCGCACCGACCGTTGTTATCTCAAACGGTACCGTGGCGAAACCAACACCCAGCTTCTGGTACTGCTCGATACCTCCGCGTCCATGTCTTACACGTCGGACAGCGTTTCGAAACTTGATTACGCCCGCTTCGTTGCTGCGTCTCTTTGTTATATGGGCTCGCAACAGCGCGACGCGGTCGGCCTGCTCGTCTTCGGCGACGACGTAATCAACTACGTGCCGCCCTCCACGCGCCAGGGCCAGCTCTTTCGCCTGCTGCACGCCATCGAAAAGGCCGAAGCGCAGCCAGGCATGCGGACCGACTTCGTCAAGCCGTTCGTCCATTTCCAAAACTTCCAGCACCGTCGCGGCCTGGTAGTCGTACTGTCCGATTTCTACGCGCAGCCCGAAACCATCGTCAAAACGATTGAGCCGCTGCGCTTCCGCGGCAATGAGGTAATCCTCTTCCACATGCTCGATCCGCAGGAGATCAAACCCAAATTCCGCGACCCCGTCCTTCTCGTCGACCTCGAAGACGCCACCTCCAGCCTCGAAGTCTCACCCGAATACGCGCGCCACGAATATCGCAAGCGCATCGACGCCCACATCGCCGGATTGGACTCGAAAGCCCGATCCTCCGGCCTCGATTACTTCCTCATGGACACCGGCCTCCCGCTCGACGAGGGCCTGCGCGAATATCTTGCCATTCGCCGGAGGATGTTATGAGGCTGCCCGCGCAGGCGCGGAGGTCGCGCTAAATGGGCCTTTTCGCCCCATGGTTCCTGGCCGCGGGAGTGATCGCTGCAGGCTTGCCCCTTTGGCTCCATCTGCTGCGCAAACATCGTTCTCAGCCCCTGCCCTTTAGTTCGCTGATGTTTTTCGAGCAGCGGACGCAAAGCTCCATCAAGCACCGCCGCCTGCGCTATCTCGTCCTCTTCATCCTGCGCACCTTGCTGCTGCTGCTCATCGCGTTCGCGTTCGCACATCCTTATATCGAACAAAAAATCCTGCCGTTCTCACACAACGGCGAAGTCGCCGTGCTCGCGATCGACAACTCGCTCAGCATGCGCGCAGCAGGCCGCTTCGACCAGGCGAAGCAAATGGCGAGATCCGCGATCTCAGGCCTGCGCTCGGGCCAACGCGCGGAAGTGCTTGAATTCGGCGCCCGCGTGCATCCACTGAGCGAAGTCACTGACGACACCCGCGAACTAAACGCCGCCATCGATGCCGCGCAGCCCTCCGACGACCGCACCTCTTTCGCCGAACTCGCGCGCTCCCTTCGTTCCATCGCCCAGGCCCTGAAGCTGCCGCTCAAAGTCGAGCTTTTCTCCGACATGCAGCAAAGCGGCATGCCCGGCAATTTCAACGATCTCCGCCTGAATGCGGCCGTTCAGATCGAGCCCCACCCGTTAGCTTCGAAAGAGACGCCCAACTGGTCCGTGGAAAACATCATTGCGCCCCGGCGCGTCTACGACGGCGCAAAACAGCGCGTCCTGGTAACCGTCGCCAGCTATGGCGCGCCCAAGTCAACCCGCCAGGTCTCACTCGTGTTGAACGATCGCGTAGTCGAAACTAAGCCTGTGGAAGTTCCCGAATCCGGTCGCGGCACAGTCGAATTCCAATCGCTCGAAGTACCCTACGGCCGCAACAAGGGCGTTGTTAAAATCGATTCCGCCGACACCTTGCCTGCCGACGACGCGTTCAACTTCTCCGTCGAACGCGCCGACCCCAAACCGGCGCTCTTCGTCTACGAGGCTGGCGGCCAGAACTCCCTGCTCTACTTCAAAGCCGCCCTCGAAGCCGGCGGCCAATCCGCCTTCTCCATTCAACCCGTTCAAGCCGAGCAGACCTCCAACATCAGTCCCTCCAAGTACGCTTTTGTCGTGCTCTCGGACGTCTCCTCCATACCCGCCAACTTTGAAAACGAGTTGCGCAATTACGTTCACGCGGGCGGTTCCGTCCTTGTAGCCCTTGGCCACAACGCACTGACGAAGATGAAAGTTCCCGTGTCCGATGACGTCGTCTCGGAGGCGCGCTACTCCGGCCGCGAGGGTCAGCGCTTTCAAGTCGCCGCGTGGCTCGACCCCTCCTACCCGGCCATCCAGAAAAACGGCAATTGGGAAGGCGTCAAGTTCTACCGTGCCGTCAAAATCGTGCCCGGCAAAGCGCGCGTGGTGGCCCGCCTCTCTGACGACACGCCGCTGCTCGTCGATCAGCAACTCGGCGAGGGCCATATCGAGGTCTTCACTTCCACCTTCGACAACATCGACAACGATTTCCCGCTCCACAAGGCCTTCGTGCCTTTCATCGATCAGACCGCGCGCTACCTCGGCCGCCTGGACGCCGGCCCGCCGGCCGTACAGGTCGGCTCCTTTGAGGAACTCCGCGAGGCCAAACAGAAAGGTGAAGCTGTAGACGTTGTCGATCCCAAGGGCCAGCGCGTCTTCGACCTCCGCGAGGCCACAACGGTCCAGAACGTACAGTTCACCATGGCCGGTTTCTACGATATTCGCCGCCCTAATGGCCGCAATGAGTTAGTAGCTGTAAATTCGGACCGTCGTGAGAGCGATCTCACGCCTGCGGCGCCGGATACACTGAAACTATGGCAGAATACAGCCAGCGAGACCGCCAACGGAGAAACGGCGCAGGTCACCGAGCAACAAAAGCCGATTTCGCTCTGGTGGTACGTCATGCTGGCCGCGTTGGCCCTGGCGATAGCCGAGTCGCTCTTGGGAAATAGACATCTATCGGTGGACAAAGAGGCCGCATGAAACCTTTCGATCGTTTGTCCGGTTATTTACGCGCTCTTGAGCGGCGCATGCGTTGGCTGACGCTTACGCGTGGCGCAGCCGCAATTACTGGGGCTGCTCTCATCCTTACTATCGTCGCTGTAATTGCGGCCAACCAGTTCGCCTTTTCACACGGCAGCGTCGTGGGCGCGCGCGTATTCCTGTTTTTAGGCCTGGCATTCGCCATCGCCGCCGCACTCATCATTCCCCTTATCCGTCTCAACCGCAATCGCGCCGCGCGCGCCGCCGAAGCCTCCCATCCGCAGTTCCAGGAACGCCTGCTCACCTTCACCGAACGCTCCGAAACCCACCCGTCCGATCCCTTTCTTCATCTGCTCGCCGCCGACGCGTTAACTGTCGCCGAAGGCGCGCAACCTGCTTCAGTAGTCAAGACCACGCACTTATTCGGATTTTCATCGGCCGCGGTAGTCGCTTTGGGCGCCCTGCTTTGGATTGCCACTCTGCAGAGTTTCCTCGGTTATGGCGCGGGCCTCTTGTGGGGAAGCGTCCCCAAAGGCGGGCACAAGGCTTTCTACAGTATTTCCGTTACTCCCGGCAATAAGACCGTCCGCAAACGCTCCGACCAGGCGATCGGCGCGCAACTCCTCGGCTTTACCTCGCCTAAAGTGCAGTTCTTCGCCCGCTATGCCAGCGCCTCGCAGTGGGAAGGCGCCGATATGCGCGTTGAATCGGGCGGCTCGTCCTATCAATTTCTGATCGCCGGCGTCCCCGAAACTCTCGATTACTACATCGAAGCCGGCGGCGTGCGCTCCCCAACCTACAAGCTCAACGTCGTCGACCTGCCCAGCGTGAAAAAGGTCGCTACTACCCTGCACTACCCGGCGTATCTCGGCCTGAAAGATGTCACGGAAGATCCCGGCGGCGATCTACGCGCCGTTCAGGGCACGGTTGGCGAAGTATTTGTCACGTTCGACAAGCCACTCTCGGATGCCGGCGAAATCGTCCTCGACGACGGAACCAAAATCGCGCTAGCAAAAGGTCCCAACGATACCTGGACCGCCAAAGTACCGGTGCAGAAGGACGGTATGTATCACGTAGCCGCCGTCGAAGCAGGCGACGACGTGCGCTTGAGCGAGGACTACTTCATCGAAGCGATGAAGGACGGGCCGCCCGCGATCTCGATCACCAAGCCCGCTCGCGATTTCCGGGCCCTGCCGGTCGAAGAAGTCACCGTCGCCGTCAATGCCAAAGACGATTTCGGTCTGAAGAATGTCGACCTGCACTACTCCGTTAACGGCAACGCGGAGAAAGTCGTCCCGCTGCTGCAGAACAAGGGCGCTAAGGAATCGAACGGCAGCACCGTCCTTTCGCTCGAAGATTTCAAGGTCGAACCCGGCGACGTGGTCAGCTTCTATGCCACTGCGTCCGATGCGCGCAACACGTCGAAGACCGATATCTTCTTCATTGAAGCCCAGCCCTTCGAGCGCAACTACTCCCAGTCTCAACAGGAAGGTGGGGGAGGCGGCGGAGGCGGCGACGACGCTAACCAGCAGAATCAGATTTCGCAGCGTGAAAAAGAGATCATCACGGCCACCTGGAACCAGCAGAAAGGCACGGGCGCGCGCGGCAGTGACGCCGAAAACGCCGCGTTCCTCTCTAGCGTCCAATCCAAACTACGTGATCAGGCCGCTTCGCTCGCGCAGCGAATGAAGAGCCGCGAGCTCGATGGCGCGGGCGATTCCTTCAAGAGTTTCGTCGCCGATATGGAGCAGGCCGTCAATGCCATGCAGCCCGCGTCCGACAAACTGAAAGCAGCCAAGTGGCAGGATGCCCTGCCCAGCGAGAACAAGGCTCTGCAATATCTGCTGCGCGCCGAAGCCACGTTCCGCGATATCCAGGTTTCCATGGGCCGCCAGGGGGGCGGCGGCGGTGGCGGCGGCATGAACGCCTCGCGCGATCTCGAGGGCCTCTTCGATCTCGAGCTCGACACGCAAAAGAACCAGTACGAAAGCGGCAACTCCAGCAGCTCCTCCTCCGACCGTCAGCAGCAACAAATCGACGAGGCCATGCAAAAGCTTGCCGAGCTGGCGCGCCGTCAGCAGGCGCTCGCCGAACAGCAAAAGAAGAACCCGCAAAACGCCTCCCAGCAGCGCTATGAGCAGGAAATGCTGCGCCGCGAAGCCGAGCAGTTGCGTCAACAACTGCAGCAGCTCAATCAGCAGGCGCAGAACCAGCTTTCGCGCGACGGCCAGCAGAGCCAGCAGCAAAGTCAGCAAGGCCAGCAGGGTCAAAGTGGACAGCAGGGCCAGAGCGGACAGCAGGGCCAGTCGGGACAGCAAAGCGGCCAAATGAGTCAGCAAGGCCAACAGGGCAGCCAATCCGGCGATCAACAAATGCAGCGGTTGAGCCAGATGGCTCAGGGCGGCCAACAGCAGAACCAGCAGGAACAACAAAACCAGCAGCGCCAGCAAGGCCAGGATCAACGCCTCCGCGGCGCTAACGCCCAGCAGTTGAAAAAGGCGCTCGACGATCTCGCGCAAGCGGAGCAGAGCATGCGCAACGCGCAGCAGCAAGGCAGCGCGCAGAGTGACGCCGAAGCCCGCCGCGCCGCGGAGAGCCTCGGCGACGCCCGACAAACGCTCAACGGACTGCGCAATCAGCAGTCCGCCAATCAGCTCGATCAGATCGCCCAGGAAGCCCAACAGGCTGCCGATCAGCAGCGCCAGTTCGAAGGCGATCTCCGCCACGCGGCCATGCAGGGCGAGGGCATGAACCGCCAGCAGGCCAACTCACTCGCCGATCAACACCAGAAACAGGCCGAGCAGGTGAAGAAGATCGAGCAAGACATGCAGAACGCCGTACGCGATCTGATGGCCAGCCAGCGCGATACCTCCAACAAACTACGCCAGACTTTAGGCGATCTGCAACAGGCGGAAATCCCGCGCGACATGCAGCGCGACTCCGATTGGATCCGCCGCGGCATGGGCGAATATGCCGCCATGTCCGAAGCCCAAATCACCGCCGGTCTGAACGAACTTCGCGACCGCACGGACAAGCTCCGTAAAGAAATGGGGCCGGGCGGCGATCAGCAAAAGGCCCAGCAGGGCGGCAAAGCCCTCGAAGACGCGTTCAACAGCGTGCAGCAGCTTCGTCAGGAAGTCGAGGCGCGCGCCGCGCAGCTGCGCAATCAAAACGGTCAGGGCCAGCAGGGACAGCAAGGGCAACAGCGCCAACAGCAGCAACTCTCGCGCAACGGCCAACAAGGTCAGCAAGGCCAGCAGCAGTCCAATCAGCAAGGCCAACAGGGTCAGCAGGGCGGTCAACAAGGACAGCAGGCCGGCCAACAAGGTCAACAGGGCGGCCAGCAGGGCCAACAGGGTCAGCAGGGCGGCCAACAAGGACAGCAAGCGGGACAGCAAGGTCAGCAGGGCCAGCCCGGCCAGCAAAACGGCGGCGCCTATGGTGGCGACCAGTACAGCCCCCAAGGCGGCCCCAACTACAACGGCGGCGGCTCTCGTGGCGGCGACTTCCGCAATCAGGATATCCAGCAGGCCTACCGGAATGCCCTCGACAGCCTGAACCGCCTGCAGCAGCAATACCGCAACGACCCCAACGCGCAGCGCGACATCAACAACACCATTCGCAACCTGCGCCAGTTCGATCCCATGGCGCTGAATAACGATCCGCTTCTCACCGAGCGTATCAATTCGGCCCTTGGCAACATCGAGCAGGCGGAGATGGAACTGCGCCGCAAAATCGATCAGGCCGGCGGCGATGGCAGCATTCGCAGCCCCGGCAGCGAGCCCACGCCGCAAGGCTACAGCAGTGCCATCGAAGAGTACTTCCGCAAATTGAGCAAAACGGGAAAGCAATAGCTACGCCGCACATTCGCGTCCCATTCGTCGCGCGCCGGTTGCGCCCACAAACCGCGCCGGTGCACTCGCTGCATGTATAAACCGGCCGTCATTATCGGCGCCGGCATCAGCGGTCTATCCGCCGCCTACCACCTCGCTCAAAAGGGCGCGCCGTCGATCGTCCTCGACCCCCGTCCCCGCCCCGGCGGCGTCATCGAAACCTTTCACGCGGACGGCTTCACCATCGAAGGCGGCCCCGACAGCTTTCTCGCCGCCAAACCCGAAGCCCTCACGCTCATCCGCGAACTAGGCCTCGAAGGCGACGTCATCTCCTCCAACGACCACCAGCGCAAAACCTTCATCTTCAAGCGCGGCAAAATGGTCCAGCTCCCCGACGGCGTCATGATGATGGTCCCCACCAAAGTGCTGCCCATGGCCCTCTCGCCCCTCCTGGGCTGGGGCACAAAGCTCCGCATGGGCCTCGAATATTTCCGCAAACCCGCCGCGCCTCGGCCCGATGAATCCGTCGCCGAGTTCATCGAAGACCACTACGGCCCCGAAGCTGTCGAATACCTCGCCGAGCCCCTCCTCAGCGGCGTCTACGGCGGCGACCCGCGCTCACTCAGCGTCCGCAGCGTACTCCCCCGCTTCGCCGATCTGGCCGATCGATACGGCAGTCTCACCCGGGGCGTCATCGCCGGTCTTCCCAAACCAGGTAGTTCGCGCCGGAAACCGCACAACGACGCCGGAAGCATCTTCCGCACCCTCAAAGGCGGCCTCGGCCAATTGGTCGACGCGCTCCTCGCGAGCCTGGGCGATAAAGTTCGCTTTGAACGCGCAGCCGTGGAGACGATCGAACCCGCCAACTCCGGTTTCCGTGTACGCATCAACGGCGATTGGCTCGAAACCGATCACGTCATCGTCGCCTGCGAAGCCTACAACGCCTCGACGCTCTTGACCGGCCGTCTTTCCGAACTCCTCGCGACCATCCCGTACAGTTCCTCCATCGTCGTCGCCTTCGCTCTCGACGAGCCGCCCCCCATGCCCGGCTTCGGCTTTCTCGTCCCCGCGAAAGAACGCCGCCGCATCGTCGCCACCACCTGGCTAGGCGCCAAATTCCCCCACCGCGCGCCCCAAGGAAAATCGGTTGCCCGCTGCTTCCTTGCAGGCGAAGACGAACCCGACATCGAAGCCATATATCGCGAACTCAGCGAGCTCTCCGGCCTCCGCGCACGGCCCATCTTTCATCGCGTATGGAAGTGGCCGCGCTCAATGGCGCAGTACACCGTCGGCCACGCCGCCCGCATCGCTGAAATCCAATCGCACATCGCCACCACGCCGGGCCTGCATCTCGCGGGAAATGCCTACTCCGGCATCGGCATCCCGGACTGCATTCGCAGCGGCAAACAGGCCGCCGAGTCGATCTTATCCGGCGCCCTCATGCACCAGTCCGCCAAGTAAAATTGAGGCGCGTTCACGTCAAACTCACTGCGCCCTGAGTGCCGCTTCCAAACCATCTATGCGTCGCTTGAAATTCAGCACCACCGGGCTATTCGAATCGCCCGCCACCAGCGCATCGCGGATAAACGCCGCCTGCTTCACCGCGGGACGCGCCAAATCGGTTTGACCCGTCGCGAGATAGTGTTCCGCCAGTCGCCCGTAAGCCCGGCCGAGCGTAATGTTCAGCGGGAAGCTGCGACTGTCTTCGTGGAGATCTTGAACAAGCTGATTGATTCGCGACAGCAGGGATCGGAGCTCTTCATCCGAAAGCGCTCCGGGCACAACCGGGAAAAGAGCGTCGCGCTCGGTATATGCGGTCAGCGGTTCGGCGCAGAACTGCGCAATTCGCAACTCGGCCACCTGCCACTCGCGGGCAACGCCGCACCACCGCCGCGCATCATCCAGCCGGTTCAGTCTGCGCAACGACCACACCAGGTTCGTAACGGCGAGATTACGCGTCTGCGTCAGCTTGCGGGATTGGCTGTTCCGAACAACTTCCGTTAAGATGGCGGGCGCGCGTTCCACTCGCCCGTCGTCAATCAGTTCGCGAACAATCGAGAGGCGCGCACTTTCCAGCCAAACCGTTCCGTTCAGCTCAGCCTGCATGGCCGCCGGTAACCCGCGGAAATCCTTCATCGCGTCATGCGCCAAGCGGTATGCGGTCTCGGTCGCGCCGCCCTTCTGACGCTCCAGCCGAAGTTCGCACAGCGTCAACATCAGCGCACTGCGCAGCGATGCCGGCGTCCGTTCCGCTCGCAGCCACTCCGTCACCGCATTCCGCGCCTTCTCCAAACATGTCTCAGCCGCGGTAAATTGCCCCTTGTGCACAAGAAGCATCGCGAGGCGCCTCCACGCCACGCTCAACTCGCGCCAGCGCCTCGCGCCAGGCAAAATTTCGAGCGATGTTACTGCGCGCCTTAGCGACCTCTCCGCAGCTTCCTCTTGCTCGCCGGTAATATTAGGGTCGGCCTCCTCATCATTGATCAGATCGCCGATTAGCGCCTCCAGTCGCGCCGCATTCAGGTCCGCTTGCTGTGCGCTCGCCGCCGCGCGGGCTTCATTCTCCAGCGCCCTGCGCTCATGCGCGAACGCAGATTGGCGTTGACGCAAGGCCTCCGATGCTGCCGCCGACGCGCTCCGGGATGCGCGCTCCGCGCGCCACCATCCGCCTGCCAGCGAGATCACCAGCAGCGCCGTAAGTAGCGATACAGCCCAGTTCCTGCGCAGGAACCGCCGCGCCACATACGCCGCCGTGGCCGGACGCGCGCGCAGGGGCAGTCCTTCCCTCAGCCTGCGCAGATCCTCCAGCACGCCCGCGACGGACAGATACCGGTCTGCCGGATGCTCCGCCGTAGCCCGCTCCAGAAGGTAACGCACGTCCGAGTGTTTGGCCGCGTCAGGCAAAATCTCTTCAAGCAGCCGCCCGAGGGAATAGATGTCCCCCGCAACCGATGGCCCCTCGCCGCGTTTTTGCTCCGGACTGGCATACTGCGGCGTCAACATCAGCCGCGTGAGCTCTCCGCGCACGCCGGTGTTCGCAGCCAACAGGCTCGACGCGCCGAAGTCCAGCAGTTTCGGAGTTCCCGCGTTCGTGACCAGCACATTCGCGGGCTTGATATCGCCGTGAATAATCAAGCGAGAGTGCAGATAGCTGACGGCTTCGCAGACCCATTCGAAAAGCTCGAGCCGCTGCGCTACAGCGGGATTCGCCCGCTCCAGATACGTATTCAGCGGCTCCCCCGCAATAAACTCCATCGCCATGAAGGAGCGGCCATACGAATCCGCGCCGCAGTCGATGAGGCGCACAATGCCAGGATGATCGAGCCCGGCAAGGATCCGCCGCTCCTTCACAAATTTCTCGCGGAACTTCCCGCTGTCGAATCCGGGCCGAAGAATTTTTACCGCGGCCTCAAGCCTTACTCCGTCCTCAATGCATTCGGCGCGATAGACCACGCCCAGGCCGCCCTCGCCCACACGCTCCAAAAGCCTCCATCGCGCCACCGTGGCGTCCGGCAGATCGCACGCGAGCACTTCCGGGAGAGGAATTTCGAGGAACGCGCCCGCCCGTTCATGGGCAGCTAGCATCTGCTGCAATTCGCGCTGCAAATCGGGATCGTCGGAGCACGCGGCCGCAACCAACGCGCCGCGTCCGTCCGGAGGCATATCGATCACCGTCCAGAAGAGCGCCTCCAGTCTCTCCATGCGCGAAGCAGTCGCGGATTCCAAGTTAGGAAGTGAGGGAGTCATACAACCAAGCCCGCGAAAACTGCCAATCGCGTTTTGCAGTCACCAGAGATATGTTGAGCGCCTCGGCAATCTCCTCGAACTCCATCCCGCCGAAGAAACGCATTTCCACTACGCGCGCCTTTCGCGCATCCAGTTGTGAAAGCCGGTTGAGCGCCTCGTGGACATCCAGCACTTGCGCCAGGTTCAAGCTCAATCCTTCCGGTTCGGGGCCTCCATCGATGCTCACGCGAGACCACTCCCCTCCCCTCTTTTTGGCGAGTCGCGCGCGGACATAGTCCACCAGCACATTGCGCATTGTCGTAGACGCCGCGGCCATGAACTGCGAGCGGCTCTTCCACGGGTGGCCCGCAAGCCTCAACCATGTCTCATTGATCAGCGCGGTGGGTTGCAGGCTCGCCTGAGGGGCGCGCCGTCTTATTTGAAGAGCCGCAAGCCTGCGCAGCGCCGGATAGATACGCTCCATGTCGGCCTCGGGAATTGCTTGGCTGAACATAGAACTGTTCCATCTATCATACTCGCCTCCTGCCTCTTGCGGCCTCTCACAGAAGCCAATGGTAAACCCGGGCGCCGTCACGCAGCTAATGCCGCCGCCGTGACCGCCGGCCCCACGCCAACACGCCGGCAAATCCCGAGAGCATCAGCAGGCACGTACTCGCTTCAGGCGTCGCGGCGGCGTCGACCGGAGTGGCGGTGAAGCTCAGATTATCGCTGATCACTTCCCCGCCGAAGGGGTCGCCTAGAAAAGCAAAGTAGCCGCGTTCGAAGCCGTGTGTCGTCCCCTCTGCTGTCAACGTATACACGTAAGACAGTATGTCTCCCGTGTGAAGTACGCCGAGATCCACGTCAGCGGAGAACGAGTCCAAAGTAAAGCTCGGATTGAAATCGTCCCCGTTGAAGCGAGGCCCCTGCGAAGTGAACTCCCCGGTATTCCCGAGTACTTGCAGGTCGGCAAAATTCAGAACGTCGCTGCCGGACGGAATTTGCCGCTCGGATTCACGCAGCCCGAATTCGACCTGGCCTCCTGCGATGGTGAGATCGGGATGCGTAATCGTCCGGACAAAGGCGCCGTTGGCCTCGGCCGTTTCGGTCGCGCTCAGGCCGGTGCGTCTCGGCGGAACGCCTAAGAGCCCCACCTGCAGAGTCGGGACGTGCAGATGTACCGTCAAGTCGATCGGAAACGTGCCGGTATACTTCAACGTCTGCGTCCAAATAGATTGCGCCGTCAGTTGTCGGATGGAGTCCTGGCCAGACGGATCTGGTAGTCCGAATATCAGCTGGCTAACACCGACGCCGCCGTTGCCATCCGCCGCTGTTAGTGAAGAAGCGAATGCGCCGTGAATATTGGTCGATCGCCCCGAGTCGTTTACACCCGTTGAAGAGATGTCCAGAAGTTCTGCGCTCTGGCCCTGCACGGTGTCAAACAGCGGCTGCGAATCCTGAAACGTTATCGCGCCACTCGGCAGCAGCGTCTCCTTCACATTTGCGGAAATGTCGAGCGGGAACCCGAAGACGCCGAACGGTAGAGTGCTGGCGCGAAGGCTTCCACTGAAAAATGCAAAAATCAGGACGCCTGCCAAAGCGGCGAGCCCCTTGCGATTGATGATTGTTCTAGTCACGAGTGCCGTCCTTTGGGCCGTCCCCTCTGGGCGGCCAATAGTAAACTCGTGATTCGGCGCCGGCGTGGCTCATTCATCTGGCATGAGATGTGTGATTCCGTACCGCTCCTGGTTGCTCCATCCCCGCAGTTCGTTTTTTCGAGTTAGTATCGGCCTCAATTCGCCTGGACAGGCGGTCTATAGGGTCCTGTAAGTCCTGGAATATAAACCGACTGTGGGAAAAAGAAGTGTCTGTTTGGTCGCTTGTGGCGCGCGGCGTTGGATGAATATAATTCTTGCAGCAATGGGGGCACTCGCGCCGCGCCGTCGAGCGCGGGCGGTCCACTGACCGGTAACAACCGGCTGCAACATACGGGAATTACCCGTGAAGCAACTACTTGAGTTCGAATTTTCGAATCGGAGGCTCCTCTCAAAAATGATGAACAAGCTCGCAATTGCAGCAACTCTTCTGGTAAGCGCGTCCCTGCCCTGGCAGGCGCGCGCCAGCGTTGTCAATTTCAACTTCGTGGGTCCTGGGGTAAGCGGATCCCTGGACCTGACCTATGGGACATCCACGGACACCAAGTCCGGGGGATTTGAATTGACAGGGATCACTGGCACGTTCACAGATACGAACAACGGTCTGAACCTCGTGAACGTGCCGATTAGTGCTCTCGTGCCGATTACCCACGATATGCCGGAGGCGACGAATCTTCTTGCCCCGAACGATTTCAGCCGGTTCGCCGTGGCCACCGGACTCGACCCCGTTTCCAACGGCTTTCTGACTTATGACAACCTGTACTATCCGAACGGGGCGCCGCCGACAGCGTCTGACTATACGCTTAGCGGCGGCCTGTTGGATATTTACGGTGTAATGTTCGACATTGGCGGCGGCCGCGTAGTAGATGTGTGGGGCAATGGCACGCCCACAGGAGTAGGTCCGTTTGACTACGGCGTTGCCGTCGCCAACCATGACCTGGCGCTCGACTATGTGGGCGGCGCGGTTTCGCAAACTCCAGAACCAGCGACGCTGGGTTTGATCGGCGGCGGATTGCTGGGGATGTTGGCTCTGCGGCGCGCGCGCAAAAAGGCCTAGTGGTATAACCGAACGCTAGTTAAAAAAGCCCGCGTCTTATTCGGGCGCCATAGTTAAATTGGAACCGTCGCTGGCTTTACCGGCGGCGGTTTTTTTATGTATGTGTGTGAGAGTCTGAACTTGACCCGACAACTTGTAATGTCTGGTCGAATCGGGTAGATGTCAGATGGATGTGCCAGACTGGGTAACCAGTGCCTCGCTTCCTGCCTGATCTCCGGCCGCTCCGTTTGCGTGAATTCCGCTTGATCTACATCGGCCAATTCATGTCGGCCTTCGGGTCCGCCATGACCTATGTCGTGCTGCCATTCCAGATGTATGCGCTAACCCACTCCGCATTGGCTGTCGGACTCATCGGCGTTGTCGAGTTCGTTCCGATGGTGACCCTGGCCCTCGTCGGTGGCGCGCTGGCCGATCATTTCGACCGCCGGCGGCTGATCGGTTTCGTAGAATCCGCGATGGCTCTCTGCTGTGGCGTTTTGGCCTGGAATGCCGCGCTCTCAACGCCCCACGTCGTCGTGCTGTGGATTGTAGCTGGACTGCTGGCCGGCCTTGGTGCGCTACAGCGGCCCGCAATCGAAGCCCTGATGCAGCAACTGCTGCCGGAGAATGAGATGGCCGCGGCAGGAGCGCTGAACTCGGTCCGCGGCAATTTCGCGTTCATCGTCGGCCCAGGGCTGGCCGGCGTAATTGCCGCTACGGGCGGTGCAACTCTCGCTTTCGGGTTCGATGCTCTCAGCTATCTCGCTTCCATCGCAACAATTCTCATGATGCGTCCGGTTGCGCGTATAACACTTGGTGATGAGGGCATCACACTGCATGCGCTGCTCGAAGGATGGCGATATGCGCGCAGCCGCCAGGATCTTCTCGGAACCTATCTCATCGACATGAACGCAATGTTTTTCGGCATGCCGAACGCATTGTTTCCCGCTATGGCGGAACGGTGGGGCACTGCTTCTGTGGGGCTTCTGTATGCGGCGCCCCCTCTAGGCGCAATGATAGCGGCGCTTACATCGGGATGGGCCACGGGGGTCAATCGCCACGGACGGGCCATCGCATGGGCAGCGGCGTTATGGGGTCTCGCAATTGCAGGCTTCGGTTTCGCGCGCTCACTATGGCTGGCGCTCATCTTCCTTGCCGCCGCCGGCGCCGCCGACATGGTAAGCGGTATCTTTCGGATGACCGTTTGGAACCAGACGATTCCCTCGTCAATACGCGGTCGCACTGCTGCAATTGAGATGGTTAGCTATCATACGGGCCCGAGCCTCGGCAACGCCGAAGCAGGCTTTGCCGCGCGTCTATTCGGAGTTCGAGCATCTGTCGTCTCGGGCGGTGTACTGTGTGTGGCCGGAACTCTGGCGCTGGCCATGCTTCTGCCGAAGTTCATGGCTTACGATTCGTCTGAAGGCATCCGCCGTCGCCACTCGGATGAGACATTGTTAGCTCGCGCCAAGGGCGGAGCGGCGGATTAAGCGGCGCCTTCGCCCAAGTCAGGTAAGTGCAGATGATGCTCCCCGCAACTGAGTTATTTTCTCCGGGCCCATCCGCTACTTCTGGAACTGCGCGCGAAAGCCCGTTCGCTACCGGTCACCGGCGTCCCGCTGGCGAACATTCATGTTTCACTACCGTAACGTTTGCATCACGTTTCCCAAGCCCCTGCGCGTGCTTTAAAGTATGCGATCTGAGCTTCGCCAAGCCATACGCACTCTCCTGAAGTCCCCTGGGTTCGCACTCTCCGCCATCCTGATCCTGGGCCTTGGATGCGCAGCAAGTACCAGCATCTTTTCCGTCGCGTATAGCGTCTTGCTCCGTGACCTTCCGTACCCTGCACCCGACCGTCTCGTCTCTCTCTCGACCCGCCTGCCGCATGCTGTAGTCTCCAAAGCCCCTGCCGGCGCCGCAGACTACTTCGATTGGCGGCGCCGTCAGCAGGTGTTCACCGATCTCGCCCTCACACGTCTTGTCGCCAATTTCAATCTCACCGGCGAAGGCCAGCCCGAGCGCATCCGCGGCACTCGCACTACTGCCAGCCTGTTTCACACGCTCGGCGTCGCGCCCCTCATCGGTCGCACCTTCACGGAAGTTGAGCAACTCGATCCGGAGCGCGCATCGAGCGTCGCCGTGCTCGGCTACTCTCTGTGGCAGCGGCGCTTCGGCGGCGATGTCGGCATCCTCAATCGCAAAATCCGCCTCAACGGACGCGACACCGAAGTCATCGGCGTCATGCCTGCCGAGTTTCACTATCCCACCCGCGACTACGAACTCTGGGAGCCACTGTACTACCCGCCCGAAGAGATCCGCGATCGCTCCGATCTCAGTTACGCGGCCGTGGCCCGTCTCCGCCCCGGCGTCACCATCGAGCAAGCGCGCGCGCAAATGAACGCCATCGCCGCCGATCTCTCGCGCGAATTCCCCAGGACCAACCGCGATGTCGGCGTCACCGTCGAGCCGCTGCTTAGCGACATCACGGAATCCGTGCGGCCTGTCTTATGGCTGCTGCTGGCCGCCGTGGGCATGCTCTTCCTGGTTGGGTGCGTGAATCTCGCCAACCTGCTGCTGGCGCGCGCCACCGGACGTCAGGCAGAATTCGCCATCCGCGCCGCACTTGGCGCGACGCGCGCCCGCCTTATCCGGCAATCGTTCGTGGAAACGATTCCGCTCGCCATCGCCGGCGCCGCACTCGGAATCCTCGGCGCCGATTCCCTGCTTCAGCTGCTCGTCCCGCTACTTCCATCAGGCCTTCCACGCGTAGAAGAGATTGCGATTCACCTGCCGGTTCTGGTGTTCACCATCGCGCTTTCGACCCTCGCCGCTTTCGCTATTTCGGTGGCGCCGGCGTCGCAAGTGTCCACCAGCCTGCAACGCGGACCCGCCTCGCACTCGCGGCTCCGCGATCTCTTGATTTGCGCTGAGATCGCCTGCACAGTTGTACTCCTGATCTCGGCCGGTCTGCTGATGCGCAGCTTCGTCAACGTGCGCGCCACCGATCCCGGATTCCAGCCCGGCCACGTTCTCGGCCTTCACTTCGCCGTGGATCGAGCGATACACGGCAGTGCCGATTCCGACGTTTGGCGCTATTTGTCGCGTCTCATCGACCGCGTCCAATCGACTCCCGGCGTGGAATCCGCCGCCGTCGTAAATCGCCTGCCCCTCGGCGGCCAGACGCAAACGCTCCAGATCGAATTCGAAGGCCGTGGCATCATCGCCAACATCGATTCCCGCTCATCCAGCCCCAACTATTTCCGCACTCTCGGCATTCCCCTCCTGGCCGGGCGCGACTTCCGCGCTGACGACATCGGCGGCCGCCCTGACGTTGGCATTCTCGATGACCGGATCGCGCGCGAAGTATTCGGCAACGAGAGCCCGATTGGCAAACGCTTCCGCATTCCCATCGTGCCTGGCATGCCATGGGTCCGGATTATCGGCGTAGCGGGTCACATTCGGCACGAGGGGCTGGACCGCGATCCGCGACCGCAAGTCTACTGGCCCTACGCCCAGCGCACTCAGGATCGCGTGGCCATGGCCGTCAAGACGGCTGGCGATCCGGCGGCGATGACGCCTGTGATTCGTGCCGCCATTCGTGAAATCGATCCGAATCAGCCTCTCTACGACGTCTTGCCCATGTCCGGCTTCATCGCGCGCACGCTTCTTGCAGAGCGCCTGAATCTGGTGCTGGCCGGTTCCTTCGCCGTACTGGCGTTGCTTTTGGCGAGCATCGGCTTGTATGGCGTCGTCTCGCACCTGACGGCGCGCCGCTCCCACGAGTTTGGCATCCGGCTGGCAGTCGGAGCTACTCCGGCGCATATCGTAGCGATGGTGTTCCGCGAGAGTCTCGCCCGCGGAGCGACTGGCCTTGCCATTGGCCTTTTCCTCTCGATTGCGTGCACGCGCCTGATGTCCACGATGATCCACGGCGTCGCTGCGCTCGACCCCTTGACTTACACGTCGGTCGCGGCGCTCCTGCTGATCGTGGTGGTGGTGGCCAGCTATGTCCCAGCCCGCAGAGCGTCTCGCACAGATCCAGTCACAGCCTTGCGCGACTCCTGATTTCGAAGGTGTTCCGTTGATCTGAAAGTCGTTCCCGGAGCCACGGTGTGTAGCGGCGGGAATGCCGAAAGAATTCGCTCACTCCCAAAGCCGCCGGCAAAGACGAGGCAGCGCGGAGGATGGTTCGACGCTAAAGCTCGTCTGGGATTCGAAAGGCTACCGTGACTCTTCGACTTTTGGCTCTCCGGGAATAGGGAAAATGGCCAATTGCGGAGGCTTGAAACTTACTATTCCTAGGTTTTCCGGCGTCGGGCCTGTGCCCTGTGCCAACGATTTTAGAAGGAAACCCAAGAAACGAAGCCTCTGGGGGGCTCGAACCACGTCTCGGTTTACAGTTGTGATCGATGAGAAGATCAGCGTAGCCCATTTGATGGAACCTTAATGCCGGTTTGGTATTCCGGATCACTGGTTTTCGAGCTGCACACCAATCCGAAGGTCTGCCGCTGATAACCGGGTGTCGGGACGTGACACTTGGCCGCCCGGTCCGGGGAGAAATGAAACGATAGGTTTCGGCCCGGCGGTGATGGAGCCTGCTCAAAGGCCGGTGAACATTGGCGACATTTACTTGCTAGGCACTCCGACCCTCGTCGGACCAGCAGACGCCAAATCACTGAAACCGAGAAAATTGGGGTCTTCAGATTCCTGCTCAGAGCCCGACTTTGGCGTAGAGATGCCCGATAATTCGATTTTTTACAAGGCTGTCGATCACCATCTTGCAACGAGTGTGACGACCTTAGCGATGTAAACTCGACCGGTTCGAGAATGTTCTTGTTCTTCCTTTCAGTCGGCTTCTCATCCGCCATTACGATCACGCTCGCGCGCCAGCTCCGCACCCGCCCCCGCAAAGGGTACCGCCGCGTTGCCGCGCAAGACAACCCAAATCGGCAATCGGCGAGAGTGACCGGGAAAAAGCAATCACGCCTACTGAACGTGTCCAAAGGTGGCGTACTGACCGCCGAAAGGCAACCACGACAACAGATTCTCCAGCGCACCGATTCGGCGATAGAGACTCTCGGGCAGGTAGAGAAAGTATTCCTGTCTCCTGACTTGGAATCCTGCTGCTTTTAAGAGGCGACGGGTTTCGGACGCTCTAAGGAGTATCGCGTTTTCATCAACTGGAGTGCGGCTTACGATCAATCGCGTCGCTGGATTCCAAGGATTATGCTCAATAATACAGAATATTCCATTGGGCTTCAAAACACGTTTGACTTCCAATGTAAGCGCCAGCCGCTCAGCCGGCGGTACGTGGTGGTAAACGCATACCGCCGATACAAAGTCGAACCGTTCATCTTCAAAGGGAATCTTTGCAGGATCATTTTGAACCCGGGTAAGTATTCCATTAATACCTTGCATCATAGTTTCTGAAGGATCGACGCCCGCCGCTTCCACGAAGTCGTCTCGGAGCAAAGTAAGCAGTTCTCCTTTCCCGCAACCCAAGTCGAGGTATGTCCGCGCGTGGGCTCCTTTCGTAGCACAGTACTTGCGGATCAAATCCCGCTTGCGGCGATGAAAAAAGCCGCTCTCGCCAGCTGTGAAACGGTCTCGAATCGGGTCACGTAGTAACTCCTCATAAGAGGACGAGTAACGATCGAACTCCGGATTGGCCATAATTGCAATTACGCTCAGCATCCCGAAAGACGCGTACTTCACAGTCTAATATATTGCGACTGATAACGCTTGACAGTTGCGCTCTGCCTTAATACGCCAAGTCACGCGCCCGTCGCGCACGGGTTATCGGTTATGTTTGTTTAAGGATTAAGGATAGTTTTTGCTAAGAACAGCTTTGTATTTTGCAGTCTAATGGTACTAATGGTTTCGACGTTCCGGATTCTCTAGCCCTCGACGGCCCAATTACGTGGTACCGCGCAGGTTTCCACATAGATTCAACTAGCACTTGATATCTCGCAAATACCATGCGGTACGTTATAAGTTCGCGGGCAGGTCTAGGATGCCTACCCCGAATAAATGGTACTTCCGCACGCTGGCGCAGCGGAATTTCCCTGGTGTGACGTCTGCTTTATTGTTACTTTGCCTTACAGAGCGTTGGCTAGTTTGTGCGGCGCTCGGCCTGGGCGTTACCGCGAACGGCAGGCATCTCGCTCGTGAGAATTCGGTGACCTCGGGAACTCATATGATAGAAACGGCCCCGTACGCAGCGTCTTCCTCAGGTGAAGGCACGCGATACCTGTTGACTCCCAGACCAAACCCGAAAAAACTT
>DATAUH010000004.1:0-8330 GCA_036268375.1 Bryobacteraceae bacterium
CATACTTCTCCCCTCTCAACTCACGCTACGTCCGGCAAGAGCCGTAAAGCTTCTGTGGTGTTTGCTGTACGGTAATCCTAACGCATTGGAAATATATCGGCAAATAGTAAGAAATGAATTGCCAGGAATGCCCGAAGAGAATATTAATGAGGAAGCTGTCGCTACCAGCCCGCGCGCTTAGAAATATATGACGATTCGCAAACCACCACCTTGTCCAGTCGCCATCGGCTGCACCGCCGGACGCATCGGTCCGCTCTGCGAATGTCTTCTGCTTCGCAATAAGGGATTCGAGCGCCAGCGCTTTGCTTATTCCGGGAAATCGCGAGCTTGAAGGGGAAGAGAAATGCGGTGAGAGATGTCAAAGAGATATTTGTAGCTATGCGACAGAAGACTGCGGCAAGACGATTGTTCACCGCCGCCGGTCCGCTTCAAGGTGGGCGATCACCGAAATCGAAGCAGGTAATAAAGGCCGTGCTGACGGACCTTCTGCCGGTTTTCCTGGAATCGTAGGGCTTCCGAGATCGCCCAGGGTGCGGCCGCAGCCGCACCTGTCAGTACTGACGCGAACGTGAGGTGTCCCAGGGATAGCAGCGGGGTAATGCCCACGACGACCGCACTACCCACTGCGGCCTTGACGGCCGCCTTAAAGAAGCTCTCCCACGCCAAGCGCAGTTCATTCTCAACCGAGACTTGATCGCGCCACACCTCCGTGTTCAATAATTGCTGTACGTCCCTGTCAAAATTAGCGGACGCGGGTAGGGAGTTGATCTGCTTCACCATGGATTGGACCGTGTAGCTAAACTGTTCGAATAACTTCCGGTTTCTGTTCTTGTACTCCACGATGTCCTGCTCCGTCCGCTTGGCTAGTTCATCATCCGGAACGATCGCGCCGACAAGGCGCGCCGTCACCGGCCCCAGCTTGACACCACGTTTCTGCAATGGATCGGCAGCGGTTCCGGCACGCTCGAATTTATCCCTAATCAGGGTATGTATGTAGGGCTTGCCGGTGATCGGTGCGCAGTTCAGATGATCGGCGGCGAGCAGGAATTTGTTCAGCAGCACTGCGTGCGCCAACGCCTGTTCGTCGGGCCTCAATGCTGGAGAGACACCGCCACCGAGGTCGGCGTCCGCGTTGGTGATCCGCCACGTATAGAGCCGATCCTCCAACGGGATGGCGTCGACCGCAGCGCGGAATCGTTCGCTTTCTGCGTCCAGCCTGGCCGCAGCGAAGATCAGGTCGCGCACCGTCGCTTCCGGCACATCATGCCAGATCTCGAATAAGGGATTCTGCTTGAAGTGGGTCGAGGAGTAGAAGCTTTGCCGGGCGCCACCGACGTCTTCAAACTCGACGGTCGTACTTGGCAGAAGATAGTAGATGCGGTCGTACGCGAGCAGCATCCGCTTGTAGTCTAACGGCGAGAACCACCCCATCCCGTCGCACATCATCGCCGCCAGCGCAGGCGACAAATGGGACTGATCGGGCATGTTTTTCAAGCGTAACATGGACTAATCAGGGATTAGCCGCCGTCTGCTACCAGCCCGCGCGCTTCGAAATATATGTCTTGAATGCCAGCCCCAGCATCAGGATCCAAACCGCATCGCGCATCTTGCCGCCATCCAAGGTGAATGCGGCCAAAATCGCGATCACCGCATACGCCGACATAGCCGCCACGAATCGTTTATCCATTTAGATCTGATCTGCGCGAGTTACTCGCCGCGTTACGCTACTTCGGCGCGTTGTACGCAAAGTTGAATTGCACCCGGATTTCTCCGCCTTTGAACTCCGGCGGCAACTGCGGAAACGGCTGCGACATGCTGATGCCCGAAACCGCCGCCTGGTCCAGCGGATTCAGCCCGGACGATTCGTAAATTACCACCTTGCCCAACCGCCCGTCGCGCTCAATCGCCAGCACCACCGAAACTTTGCCGCGCGCTCCCAACCGCACGCTTTCCGGGATCACTGCTTGCCAGTTGCGCCGCACCGTTTGCAGAATGATGCGCAAGTACGAGGTAAAGTCCACGCCCTGCGAATCGGTCAGCAGTTGAGGCAACTGCAACCCCTGGTTGTTCTCGATACCTGCCGGCGGCGCGGCCGGACGCGTCGGGCCGCCCTGCGTAGGGTGTTCAATCGCGCCGCGAACGGAGGTATCCGGCAGCGGGATCTGCCTTTGTTCGGGCGGTACCACCGTCGGCCGGCTTTGCCCCAGGTTTTCCAACGCCAGCTTCGGCTGCTCCTGCGGCTGAATCTTCGGCGGCGGCGGAATCACTCCGTTCTGGGGAATATCCACCTTGGGAGTGTTCACCGGCGCATCCACCTTCGGCGGCTCCGGCAGCGGCTGCGCGTTCTGCACCGGCTTCGGCGGCATCTGCGGGATTACTGCCTGGCGGACCGGCTGCCGTTTGGGCGGCGGGGGTGGCGGTGGCGCCGAAGCGTGCGCCTGTTGCGGCGCCGGACGCGGCGATGGCGGCGGCCCCGGCGTATTCAAATGTCCGCCCGTGCCGCGCTCCTCCGCCGTAAACTCCTTCGACAACTTGCCGTTGTTCGGCGTTTTCTGAGTCAGCTTGGTGAGTGGCGCAAAGATTGGGGTGATGTGATGCGCCGGCTCCGGCGGCAGCGTTTTATTTTGGAAGAAGCTCTCCGGTAGCAGGAACAAAGTGGTTGTGGCCGCTATGTGAAACAGGATGGTGGCGATTAGTGCCGTGCGCCGACGATCGGCGTCGCCGGGTTGACCCCACGTAGTGAGTAACTGTAATTCAGGTTCAACAGGAGCTGAAACTACGGAGTCCATCCATCTTCCAAAGCGTGCGAGACGGTTTCGGAGTGCTCTTTGATCTTAGCAAGAATAGCGAGCGCCGCCCCAAGACTTTGACGCGCCCGCACTCCGTTGCATTTCGGCGATTTTCGGCTTTCCACTGCATCTAGAAACGCGTCGAATTGTAGTTTCAGCGGCTCGCCCTTAGTTACCTGAGCCTGCTCAAACCCGATCTGCTGCCCGTCTTTCACCGAAAAAACCGCTAAGTCCTGCCGCCCGTAATCGAGCGATAGGTATTGCTTGGGTTGAAATAACCTCAACTTACGCACACGCTCGGTAGATACCCGACTCGCGGTCAAATTAGCCACGCATCCGTTGGGAAACTGAAGGCGCACGTTGGCGATGTCGACTTTTTCCGACAGCACGCGAATCCCCGCCGCCCGAATCTCCTCCGGCTCCGCTTTGGCCAGCGCCAGCACGATGTCGACGTCGTGAATCATCAGGTCGAGCACCACGTCCACATCCAGGCTGCGGGGACTGAACACGTTCATGCGATGGATTTCGAAAAACAGCGGCAGCGTCGACCGCCGCTCCAGCTCGATCACCGCAGGATTGAACCGCTCCAGATGCCCCACTTGCAGAATGCGCCCGCGCTTTTCGGCCAGGTCCACCAATCGCTGCGCCGCCTCCATATCCTGCGCGATCGGCTTCTCCACCAGGACGTCGATCCCCGCTTCCATCAATCGCGCGCCCAGTTCCTCGTGCACGGTCGTCGGCGCGGCCACGATCGCAGCATCCACGCGCCCCGTCAACTCCCGCACGTCCGTGAACGCCGCGACGCCATATTTCGCCGCCGCCTCTTGCGCGCGCGCCGCGTCGATGTCCACCACCGCCGTTAACTCCGCGCGCTCCGATTCGTGCGTCACCCGGCAGTGATTGGCGCCGAACGCTCCCGCGCCCACCACCGCAACTTTATGTTTTGCCATCTCGCATTTCCATTCCCACAATCGCGATTCCCGCCGCATTCGCGGCCGCCAGCATCTCGTCCCTGTCCAACAGCAGCGTGCGCCCCGCCTCCACCGCCAATGCCGTCGTCCCCGTCTCCCGCATCACCGGAATCGTACTCGAGCCCGCCACCGGCACATCGAACAGCAAATGCTCCCGCCCGCGCGCCACCTTCACCAGCGTCAGCGAACGCCCGTTCACCAGCGTGGCCGCACGCCGCAGCATCGCGTCCGTGCCCTCCATCGCCTCCACCGCCACGCACGCGCGCTCGCAAATCGCGACGCTTTGGCCGACGTCGAAACCCGCCAACGCATTCGCCACGCGTCGCCCGTATTCGATGTCCGCGGTCTCTTCCTTGGTTGGCTTGCGCTTCGAAAGCACGCCTTTTCCGGCCAATAACGGCGTCAACAGGAATGTCGATTCGCGCAGGTGTATGCCTTCGTCTTCCAGAATCTTGATCACTCCGCGAATCAGGCCGTCCGTATTCTTCGACGGCAGCGACATCAGCAGCTTCGCCAAACGCCAATCCGGCCGAATCGCCGAAAAGATCTTGGCGTGCTTCACCTGCCCGCACATCACAACTTCCGTGATGCCGTCGGACTTCAGGATTTCGATCAGCTTTGTCAGTTGCCCCAGCGAAATCCAGTGGCACCGCGCTGCCAACGCTTCAATTTCACGCGGCGCCTCTTCTTCGATTCCGATCGCTGTTACGTCGTGCCCCAGCCGCCGCGCATTTTCGAGCGCCAGTACGGGAAAACGGCCGTTGCCCGCGATCAATCCATACCGCATCTATTTAATGAACCCGCGCTCCGCCGATTGTATGAACGCCAGCAACTCATCCACCTCCGCGCACGGCGGTACCTCCGCGCGAATGCGCTCGATCGCCTGCGTCGTGTTCAGTTGCCCGCGCGTCAGCAGCCGTAGGGAAGTCTGCAGCGCCTCAATCGATTCCGTCGTGAACCCGCGCCGCTCCATCCCGATGCGGTTCGCGCCGAACACCTTGATCGGCCGCTCGCTCACCGTATTCGAGAACGGCAAGACGTCCTGTGTGATCACGCTGTACCCGCCGATAATTGCGTGCCGGCCAATGCGGCAGAACTGGTGCACGCCGCTGTAGGCGCTGATCACTGCCCAATCGCCCACCGTCACATGCCCGCCCAAGGTTGCGCCGTGTCCCAACACGATGTTGTTGCCCATCTGCGCATCATGCGCCACATGCGTGTAGGCCATCAGCAGGTTGTCATCGCCCACTCGCGTTACCAGACCGCCAGCTTCCGTACCGCGATGAATGGTCACAAACTCGCGAATCTTGTTGCGGTTGCCGATGCGCGTCTCGGCGCGCTCTCCGTGATACTTCAGGTCCTGCGACGCCACGCCCACCGTCGAGTAGGGATGGAAAACGTTGTCTTCGCCGATCCACGCCGGCCCCTCGACAAAGATATTCGCCATCAGCCGCGTGCGCGCGCCAATTTCCACTTCCGCGCCAATCACGCAAAATGGCCCAATCTCAGCCGATTCTGCAATGCGCGCCGCCGGGTCTACAATCGCCGAGGGGTGTATCGCCATCGAACTCGCGCGCCGCTCCTATTCCACCGCGGCCACAGCCGGCGCGGGCGCAGGCGCTTCCTCCGGCGCCTTGTCTTCGAGCTTGCACATCACTTCGGCCTCGGCCACCAGCACTCCGTTCACCGTGGCCTTGCCGGCCATCTTGGCAACGTTGCTGCGGCGTTTCACCACTGTCATTTCGAGGCGCAACTGATCGCCCGGCACCACTGGTTTGCGGAAGCGCGCGTTCTCAATTGCCACCAGAAACACCAGCTTTTGATCGCGATCGGGAATGCCGGATAGCACCAGCACGCCCGCCGCCTGCGCCATCGCTTCCACAATCAGCACGCCCGGCATCACCGGAAAATCCGGGAAATGGCCCGAAAAAAACGGCTCATTCACCGTCACGTTCTTGATCCCGACTACCCTCTCCGCTTCCAGTTCGATAATCCGATCCACCAGCAGAAATGGATAGCGATGCGGCAGAATTTTCCGGATCTCGTTGATGTCCAGAATGTGCATGGAAGGGGTATTATCGCATGTGGAATCCGTGAACTCGAAACCATCTTCCTCAGTTTCTGACCCGATCCTCGCGCACGTTCGCTCCCTCCAGCCCGCCATCACCGCGTTTATTCGCCAATTGGTCGAGTGCGAATCACCCACCGATTCGGCCGCCGATGTCGACCGCTGCATGGACCTGATCGCGGACCACGCCGCGCCATTCGCGCGCTCGAAAACGGTTCGTGGCGGCAAGTTCGGCAAGCACCTGCTGTGCGAGTTGAAGCTCCCCGGCCGTAAGAAATCCGGGCAAGTGTTGGCGCTCGGACACGCCGATACAGTTTGGCCCCTCGGCACGCTGCGCCAGATGGCCTTCCGCGAAGCCGATGGGCGCCTCTGGGGTCCAGGCGTCCTCGATATGAAGGCTGGTATTGCATTCCTCTTATTCGCCACCCAAACTCTCCGCGATCTCGACATTCCGGTTCCACAGAAAGTGCTCCTGCAAGTGAATTCCGACGAAGAGGTCGGCAGCGAATCCTCGCGCGCGCTCACCGAAAAATCGGCCGCCGCCAGTCACACCGTGCTCGTCCTCGAACCCGGCACGGGACTCACCGGCCGCCTCAAAACCGCGCGCAAAGGCGTCGGCGATTTCACCGTCACCGTACGTGGCAAGGCCGCCCACGCCGGCGTCGATTTCGAAGCCGGAGCGAGCGCGATCGTCGAACTCTCGCGCCAAATCGAACGGATTGCCCAATTCGTCGACCTGAAGCGCGGCATTACGGTAAACCCTGGCGTCATCTCCGGCGGTACCCGCTCCAACGTGATCGCAGCCGAGGCCACGGTCGAAGTCGATATCCGAATTCGCCGCCTGAAAGATAGCGGCGGACTGGAGCGCAAGTTCCGCGCTCTGCGTCCCATCGACCGCCGCTGCACCATCGAAATCACCGGCGGCCTGAACCGTCCGCCCATGGAGCGCACATCTAAGATCGCCGCCCTCTTCGGTCACGCCCAAAACCTCGCCGCCGAAATCGGCATCGACCTGGAGGAATCCGCGACCGGCGGTGGCTCCGACGGCAACTTCACTGCCGCGCTGGGCATTCCAACCTTAGATGGACTAGGGGCAGTCGGCGAAGGCGCCCACGCGGCCAACGAAAGCATCTTGACCGACCGAATCGCCGACCGCACGGCGCTGCTCGCTAAACTATTAGGCGCCCCTCTGGCGGATTTGTGAGGCGGTAGCTGTCAGTCTTCGCTCCTCCTTCGCCTCGCATAGCGTTCCCTGACTATGTCTCTCGAAGATTTGTGAAATTTATACCCTCCCCAAGAGCGAATCGTTAAAGACCCGCCTACGCGTCGCCGATATGGAGTACATGCAGGAACGACGCAATGAAGGCCGCATGATGTGCGCCGATATGATCGAATTGTTTTGGCGCGATCCCTCAGGCAAACGCCATCGCACGATGGCGCTGCTCGAGGATATCTCACCTTCGGGCGCCTGTCTGCAACTGGAAAGGCCCATCACTCCGGGCGCGACGCTGTGTTGGACCTCTCAACAACAGAGACTCGAAGGCACGGTCCGCTACTGTGTCTACCGCGAGATCGGCTACTTTGCCGGAGTAGAATTCGAACCCGGCATGAAATGGTCGGAGACGCTTTACCACCCACAACACATGTTCGATCCCTCGCGCCTGCTGGAGAAGTAACCGCGGCTCGGTTTGACCCGATAGCGGAGGCAGGCCGCCGGCGGCGGGATCAGACGCAATCGGCGATGCCAACAGCGCCTCTGTCTAACCCGCGACACGTAGTTTCTCCGGCGCCGCGCATTAGTCGGGTAACACCGCGACACTGGAGCCAGCTTCGTCGTTCCGATGCGCGCCGGCATCGTTCACGATGCAATGCGCGTTCCGCCGAAGTTCCACCGTTCACGCTACACCGATTGTCCAGCGCTGCTGGGTGTTCGGGTCGTAGAACTGAATCAATGGCGCAGTGTTGCAGGCTTGTGGTCCCGTGGACGCGGATAGTCCGGCGCAGTTCCCGCCATCGCCAGTATCTTGAATTCTGTAGATTCCAAGTTGCGGCATTAGTCAAGTAACACCGAGATGCCGGTGCCAGCTTCGTGGTTCCGATGCGCGCCGGCATCGTTCACGATGCGATGTGTGCGTTCCACCGAAGTTCCACCGTTCACGCCAAACCGATTGTCCAGCGTCGCGGCATAGTCGGGTAACGCCGCGACACTGGCGCCAGCTTCGTCGTTCCGCTGCGCGCCGGCATCGTTCACGATGCGATGTGCGCGGTCCACCGAAGTTCCACCTTGCACCCCACCGAAACTGCCCGTCATGCGACTACTCACCGATGCTGCAGAATCCGACCGGAACGCTCTCCGCCATACGCGGCGGCCTGCTACGCGCATACTTTCTGCGATTCTGACGGACCGCTTCGATTGCCTCCAGAAAATACACGTCCGCCGAACGCATCTCGCCGCCGTACGCCAGGTCGCCAGCATAGAGCAGCTTGCCGTCTTCCACGACG
>DATAUH010000005.1:0-10948 GCA_036268375.1 Bryobacteraceae bacterium
GCCACATGCCGAAAAGCTCCGCCAGTGACGCGCAGCATGTGGTCCTCACGGACCACTCGATCCCACGCCGCCCCCGGATCCGTTCGGTTGCCGCCGGCGATCTATCTCACCCCGAGCTGGACCCGTTCGATGGCTCCAAGCCGTCAACGCGTGATCTCGCGCTGGCTTACGCCATCGCTGCCATCGGCAAGACAACCGGACCAGATCGCGAGCGGGCGACGGCTCTTCTCGAAGCCTCGGTACGGCAAAACCCTGACGATTCCGAGACGCTCCTGTACCTTGCCGAGATCTACAGGACCGGTCGAAAAAACGAACTCGCCATTCCGCCCTATCGGCGGGCCATCCAACTCGACCCCACACAGGCTACCGGATCCGTTGGACTCGGAGGCGTCCTCATGGAACGCGGCGACCTCTCCGGCGCGATTCCACTCTTCCGGGATGCGCTCTCAAAGAACGCGGGTCTGCAACTGGTCCGAATGAATCTTGCCGTAGCGCTTTGGCAGACTGGCGACCGCGCCGGCGCAGAATCGATCCTCCGGGAGGGGATCGCCCTCAATCCCGCGTACGCTCCCGCTCGCGAGCTGCTCGCGCGGATTTCCAAAGCGCCGTAGCGGGTGTGGCGGCCATGAAAGCGGCGTGAAATGCGCTTGGCTCGCCGTTAACAAGGCATATCAACTCTTGTTGAATCAAGTGCTTGCATGGTGAAGAAAGGTTGCGCCGCAAAAGACGCCCCGCCGATTGTCTGAGTGTGGGGCATCGGGCAGACTCCTAGGATGGCGATGTCAGCGAGTCTCCCCATATGAGATATTTCCTAGCCGGATCGGGTAAGTCATCGGCCACGATTAGCGCAGTTGCGCTCGTCCTCCTGGCGGCATGCATATCGCCTGTCTGGGGGGCCGCTGCCAACATCCGAGTGGTTCACAATCCCGACGTTCTGGAAGTAGAGGCGGTCGCTCCCAACATCGTTCGCATCCAACTGCAGCCTTCCGGGAAAACGACTCCTCGCACGCCCGTCATCGACCCTGCGTTTCATTCCGCCAATACCGATTCCGTCCGGCAGGAGAAATCCGGAGACCTCCAGACGCTGACCTCGAAAGAGATGAGGGTGGTTGTCGACGAGGCTGCCCTCTCCGTGCAGGTCTTCGACGCAGCTGGAAAATCCCTGTTGGTTTGGAAACGCGAGACCGGCGGCAGGGGCAACCGCGGGGCGCTTGCCGTTCTCGAACACGATGCTAACGAAAATCTTTATGGCATCCACGGACTGGATATAACCAACGATGACGCCGGAATTCTGCGGCCCTCCGGCGGGCCCGTCGCGGCAGGCGTCCAGGGCAATGCCGGCGGGCCATTTCTCCTCACCAAACGCTATGCCGTCCTGATCGATTCCGATGGCGGAGCGTTCCAGACTCGCGATGAATCCATCCGTTTCACCAATCCTTCGCGACCGGACGCCGAGTATTTCATCATCGTCGGTCCGCCACTGAAAAGTATGGCCGGTCTGGCGCTTCTCTCCGGGCGCCCACCGATGCCGCCTAAATGGACGCTCGGATTTCTCAACTCCCAGTGGGGTTCAACCGAAAAAGAATGGCGCCAGCTTTCGAGTACTTATGCGGAGAAGGGAATTCCTGTCAGCGGCTACATCTTCGACTTCGATTGGAAAGCCTGGGGCGAAGATGACTACGGGGAGTGGCGGTGGAACAGCACTTCCGGCGGCGGCAACTCCAGCCCCAACAAATTCCCGGATGGCGCATCCGGCAAATTCGCCGCCGATATGCAGGCGCGCGGGATCCACCTCGCCGGCATTCTAAAGCCTCGCATCCTTGTGAATGGCGCCGATGGTAAGCCGACTAAAGCCGCGCAGTATGCCACTGAGCACAACCTCTGGTATCCCAACGAAGAGCGCGGCAACGACTACTTCACCCACCGTGCCGCGGCCAACTTGGATTTCAATAACTCAGAAACGCGCACGTGGTTTTGGAAGAACCTGCTGCCCGCTTTTCAATCCGGTATGGCGGGCTGGTGGAACGATGAGGCGGATCGCGACAACAAAAACCTATTCGGCAACTTTCAGTTCATGAATATGGCGCGCGCGCTCTATGAAGGACAGCGCGCGGTTTCCGAAGAACGCGCCTGGTCCATCAACCGCAATTACTACATCGGCGCGCTGCGCTATAGCTACGCCGAATGGTCCGGCGATATCAGCACCGGCTTCCAAAGCATGGCCTACCAACGCAAACGCATGATCTCCACGCTGGATCTGGGTGAGTCCTCGTGGAGCATGGATACCGGCGGCTTCACCGGACACCCCACAGCGGAGAACTACGCCCGCTGGATGGAATTCGGCGCCTTCGTTCCTGTATTTAGGGTTCACGGCGGCAACAATGAAAAGCGTCAGCCTTGGGTCTATGGACCCATCGCCGAGGCTGCTGCGAAAAGAGCCATGCGCCTGCGCTACGACCTGATGCCCTACATCTATTCGAACGCGCGCGAGGCCACCGAATCCGGCATTGGCGTCGTTCGGCCCTTGTTCTGGGAGTTCCCGCAGGATGACCGGTGTTCGGAACAGACCAACGCGTGGATGTTCGGCGATGCGCTGTTAGTCTCTCCGATCGTTGAACTGGGCCAATCCACGCATAAGTTCTACCTGCCGGATGGAACGTGGTACGACTACTTCACCGGCAAATCCCTCCGCGGTGGAACCGACATCAGCATTACAGCCGATTCGACGACCTGGCAGGATATACCGCTGTACGTGCGCGGTGGTTCGATCTTTGCGACGCAACCCGCGGCAGTCGGCAACGACTTGACTCCATCGGCGCCGCTTGTGCTCGACGTCTTTCCCTCGAACGCGCGGGTGGCGGCCTTCGTTGTCTATGACGATGACGGCCACACGTATCAATACGAAAACGGCGCCTACTTCCGTCAAGAGGTTGAAGCGCGGCGCGGGGCACTCTCGACGGAAATCGCTGTGCGCGCCGCCACCGGAACATACAAGCCGCACTTTGCTATGTACGATCTGCGCATTCATCAAGCCAGCGCGAGGGTTGCGGCCGATGGCGCGCCGCTGAAGCGCTTCGCCACTGTTGAAGGATTTCGCGCTTCCGAGGATGCCGGATGGGTCTCCACATCCGATCGCTTCGGCGCCGTGACGGAGGTGCGGCTTCCAACGGAATCCAAAGAGCGTAACCTGAAGTTGACGGCTCGTTGACATAGATAGGACAATTTCACCGACATGATTTTTCCATTCCGATTCCGAACCTTGGCGATGGTCCTGGCATTCTCGGCCGCCCTCGTCGCCCAACAGCCGCAAGCCGGCGCCGGCAAGAGTGGCGCGAAGCAGTCTCCACGAGGCCGTCCACAGGATACGGAAGTGTGGGAGCCTGTCCCGCCCGTGGTTACTCCTGGTCACGACAACACGGCGCCGCCCTCGGACGCCATCATTCTGTTTGACGGCAAGAATCTGGACGAGTGGGTATCCAATCGCGACAAATCACCCGCGCGCTGGACTGTTGCCGACGGCGTGATGACCGTCAGCAAAGAGCGCGGCGTTGGCAACATCGAAACCAAGCGCAGCTTCCGGAACTACCAACTCCATATCGAATGGAAGATCCCGGAAAACATCACCGGCACGGACCAGGCCCGAGGCAACAGCGGCGTCTTCCTCGCATCCACCGGCGGGGGCGATGCTGGGTACGAACTGCAGATTCTCGATTCCTATAACAACAAGACCTATGTAAACGGTCAGGCGGCCAGCATGTATAAACAAGGCATTCCGCTTGTCAATCCGGCCCGCAAACCCGGCGAGTGGCAGAGTTACGACGTAGTCTGGACAGCGCCAACGTTCAACGCCGATGGATCGGTGAAGACGCCGGCGTACGTCACCGTTCTGTTCAACGGCGTGCTGGTGCAAAACCACTTCGAACTGCAAGGCGAAACGCTCTATATCGGGAAGCCGTTCTACAAGCAATACGATTCGGCCCCAATCAAACTTCAAGCCCACGGCGACGCTAGCGAGCCGATCAGTTTCCGGAATATCTGGGTACGTGAGCTGAAGTAAGTTGCCGGGCGCGAAGGAAGCGCCCACCGCCCTGAAGCAAGGCTGAAGCTGTTCACAACTCGAAACACAAGGGCGCGGCGAAATTTCGCCGTTCCCCCTGGCCGGGCTTGCAGTCTTATCCTCCGAAAGGTCTTCACGGATGAGGAAACTAACTGCAAAGCACTATCTAGGCATCGGCCTGTTCCTTTGGGCGTTGTCAGGTTTACCCGCTTGGGCTGCCAAGGAGGACGGCTGCTCTGGCGGCGCCTTCTCCATCATTACCAGCCGCGGCATCCTCACTGGTAATCAGAACGCGACTCTGTCGAAAGACAGTCTGGGCGCGAAATTTACCGTTCAGGGCAGGTTCATCAAGTTTGACGTGGTGTCGGCGAGTTTTGGCGTGCAGAACTATACGTTCCTTTTCTCGTCCACAAACCCACAGCCAATAGTCGCGTTCGCAAGCAAGACGCCGCTGCTTCAGGGGCTCACGCTCACCAGCGACGTTTCGGTATCGATCAAAGACGAATCGCTCGTAATTCAGCGAACGGGAGCGGGAATTTCCATGCAGATTCAGGCCAACGATTGCTCCACAGGCGGCCTCTTCCAGATGGAGCCGGAACGCGGAGATGGACAGCCCACCGACATCGTTCATGTGTTGGGTCCCGACGTCTTCTACTTCAATAACCCCAACTTCGGGCCTCCACCACCTCCGCTGCCGTTATGCCCCGCCGGCGGACCGTTTACGCCGTCCTGCACTCCCGTTCCGATCACGCCGCGCGTAAACTTCGCGACCGATTTTTCGAAGACATTCGTGGGTAGAGACAGTCCACAGTCCGCAACCAAAATTGCCCAGACCGGTGCCTCCTCCACGTGGCGCGTATCGAGCGGCGGCCGCATGGGCGGGGTTTTCGGCGAGGACTCCGTCGAAGTTGCTCCACCCGCGGTACCCTGCACATCGCACTGCCAGGCGCAGGATCAGGTGCGCGGCAAATTCCCCGTCCTGGGATTCCCATTCCCGGTACCCGCGGCTGACAAAATCACGCCGCGATAAATCGATCGAGGTCCGCGTGTTTCATGGGTATCGCGGACCTCTGTTCTCTTTAGGAAGATGCGATCTTTATCTCAATGACTGTAGAATGCCGCGCCACCTGACTAACACTGAGAGCGGCAATTCAATCAGGCTAAGTCTTTTAAAGAACTACAATGTGAAATCCGGATGCAAGTCCTTCCACTTTGCGTACTGGTCAAGCAGCACGGGGCTCCAGATTTTGCCGCTTTCCGGTTCTTGAAGGATCTTACGGATCAAGTGTGAGCGGCTCATCGTGTCCTGAAAGTAGTTGACCCACACCGTCGAGTGGTTTCCGGGCTTGCCTGCTTCAGGATTCGGCGCCTCGGCCAATACTATCTCGAACATATTTAAATGCAAATGCCCGAACGCCAGCAGTTTAGCCTTAAACTTCACATCACTCACTTCCTTGCTGAACTGCGCATGTAGCGCATTGTCGTCATAGACGCACCATAAGAGCGGTTCAGCCGTTAACTGTTTGCAGATTTCTATCAGGAACTTTTGGCCGTCCATGTAAATCGACCGGTCCGCGTTCTGCTTCGAGAGGGCGTAGTTTTTCTTGTAGTAGAAGAATGAAACGGCCGCACCGGTGAATGACACGAGCATCGCGACGAACGATATGACCGGACCGATGACGTCTTTTGGCTGAAGTGAAAACGGCAGCACTTGCATTTGCTAAAGTCTATAGCGGCCCCGACTCGCTGTCCAGAATGATGGATGCGTAACCCCGTTCTTGGCCTATCTTTCCCTGCCAAACATGGCCCCTTCGCCCAGCGCCACTGACATGGTGCGTGCGCGTAAAGGGGCGAAAAAGGACCAATTGCGTCACCGCCACCTTGGCCCGGCCACCGATACCGCAAGCATTATGGGCATATTCATGTGACTACAGCAACATTTTGTCAACTATTACAATAGTCCATGTTACAAAGCATTGTTTAGATACGCTGTGCTCCGTGGGCGCGGACCCGCCGCTCGGCCGGTGATTACTTGTCACAGCAGGTCCGCAACGCTCAGCGGCCCTTTCCTGCTACACCTGCTAACTTCGACACCGCGTCGGCGAAGGACGCAGGCGAATCAACCTGCATTGTTTTTCCTCTGAGTCTGCCCACCGCGTATTCGATGGTGTCCTCGCCATGATTCGGTCCGTAATTCCTCCAAACAAAGTCGTAAGGAGCAACGGATCCCATGTTTGCGCCGCGAGATGGCCGAGACGGAAAGCCCATCGCTTGTCCCTGCGCCTGCCAGCCGCCACTCGATAGTGTGGAACGGCCGTGAAGAAGCAATCGCGTTGGATCGCATAGGAGGTAGAAGAATCCCTGCGTAACGCGCGCCGGAACACGGAGTTTCGGTGATGGTTTGTCTTTGTAGATCGATTTCGGCCCCAACAAAATGACCGCTTCAGATGGCGCGGAAGCACGCATTTCATGCGTCAAGAGGCTCTCGATGAAGTCTGCCGAACCCAACTGAATAGCTCTGTAGTCGAGTGCGGCAGGCTGTAGCGCATCCAATACTTTGGCTACGCTCGCCAACTCATCAAGCGTGAAACTGTTCTCACTTAGTAACTGCTTCCGCTCCTCCAAATTGAACACCACCAGGCGCACGGAACTTGCTGGGAGCTCTTGCATCAGCGCCACCACGCCATCGAGCAACATAGTCTTGTCCAAGTTCGTTAGCAGCGTCTGCCCCTGCAGCACGGATGCCGCATGTAACAGGATGGTCACCCGGAGGCCAGGCTTGCTCCCCACTGCGCGAGCGAGCGCAGGTCCTTGCGATGATCCCACCTCTCCAGGGGCGAGCAAAGGTTTGAGCTTACTCACCTCTGAATTCAGCCGCGCGTCAATCTGCCAGTCCTTCCGGCAAACATCGCCGCGGCTGTTGAACATGAGAAACGTCGCGTCGTACCGGCCTTCGCCGAGCGAATAACTACCCTCAATCGTTGCCGCTGGAGTGCTGAGATCGGCGACGGAAAATTTGACGACCTCCGACAGGTAGACAGGTTTGCGATTGCGCACCTGTGGTGTGATGCGAGTCAGCGAAACCCAGCCTTGTTCCTGCGCCGCGGATTCAACTGACGGCAGACGAACGGCATAGCCCGCTTGAATTCTCAGGCTGAAGATGAAATGCGGCTGGATCGGTAACACCTCACACCCCGAGTTGCCGCTCTGAAGCGCCTCAAAATATTTCTGCGCGTCTGCGATCCTCTTCGCGTCGCTCAAGAGGTTCTGACTCAGACCGAACCTCGTGGCCAGAACGCCGGCTATCAACAGACGAATCGTAACTTGTCGTCCGCGGCCCATCCCTTCATTTCAGTATGTGCCCGCCGTGACCCGTTAGAAATGCCACGGCGAAGTAGATTGCTTGGACAATCACAGTGCCGCGGTCTCTCCTGAAGGTGCTCCGTCGAGTTCGGCCTACAACTTTGACTTCAGATCACATCCTGTTTTCAGGTCGGAGCCACGCCCGCACCCCTCCATCCTGTGATAATCTTTCAGCTATCCTTGCGCGCAATCACGATTGTGTATTGCGCAATAGCTAGGCCGGCGATCACCCGTCACAGGCAGGTCTCGGCCTGAAGAAGGAGGCGTTTATGTCCACGAAGACGACCTGCCTGACTGTTGCCGCAGTTCCCCTTTTGCTGTCGGCAATTTTCGCGGCCACTCACGATTTCGTTCCCGATTTCGTTTTCCGGGGATCATCCATAACCGGATGGCGCACGCTGGGAGCCGCAAATTGGCGCGCTGAAAATGGTGAGATTGCGGCCACTCCGCAGTCACCCGATGGAGGGTGGCTGATGCTGGACAAGAGTTACCAGGACAGCGAGTTCTATACAGACTTTCGCTGCGCCGACAAGTGCGACGTCGGCTTATTGTTTCGCGCTGAGAAGACGACGGATGGCGGGTGGAAAGGCGTATATGTACAGCTTTCGGGCGACGCCGGCGCCTACGACCTGACGCTGAACGCCGAAGGAAAAGAGGTAAAGCGTACCCCCCTGCTGCGGGCGACCGCGCAGTTTGCGCGTATGGCCGCCGGCCCATGGTCAAACGGCGGGGCGCAGGTTCCCGGCTTCGCGAAGCCAGCCATTACGCTCGCGGAACAGCAGGAAGAAGCTGCCAAGCCGCCCAAGGCGCCGGCGCCCGCAGCGCAGCGGCCCGCGGGGGGGTTCACACCGCCGCGCGCCGAAATCAGGACGGGCGAATGGAATACGCTCAGCGTGATCGTCGACACGGACATGGTGTGGACAACCTTGAACGGCCGCCGCGGCGCGAATTCTGCCACTACCGACCGCGCGATGAGCTACGGCCCGATTGCCCTTCATGCCGCCGGCACAGGCGAAGTACGGTTTCGCGACGTCTCAATAAAAGATCTGAACCGCAAGACCGAGCCCGCCGCGCAGGTTTCGGCTCATTTCCGCATGCAGGAGCTCAACGACTTCTTCTACTCGTGGGGCGCCGCCGTTGGCGACATCAATCACGATGGCGTGCCCGACGTGATCGCGGGGCCGTTCTATTTTCTGGGGCCCGACTACACCGTACGTCAAGAGTTCACCACGGCTCGCAGCTACAGCCCGACTAACAACTTCCCCGAAGGCATGGTCTACTTCGCCTACGACTTCACCGGCGACGGATGGACTGACATTATCTGCGTTGATTCCCGCCCCATCTATCTTTATGTAAATCCCAAAGGCGAAGCGCGGCGATGGGACCGCTACAACGTCGTGCCGAACGCCACTTCCGAAATCGAGCTCTTCAAAGACATCGACGGTGACGGCAAGCCCGAGATTCTATTCGCTGGTCCCAATGCAACGCTTGCCTACGCGAAACCGGACCCTGCCAATCCAACAGCCGAATGGAAGACGCACAACATCTCGGGCCCTGGTCTCGCCGGAGCCCACGGAATGGGAATTGGCGATATTAACGGCGACGGCAAAATGGACGCCGTGAACAGCCGCGGTTGGTGGGAACAGCCCGCTACCGGGGCAAGTGAAGGGCCTTGGAAATTTCACCCGGAGAACTTCGGAACAGGCGGCGCGGAAATGGGAATCTACGACGTGAACGGCGATGGTTTAAGCGATGTTGTCACTACGATCGCGGCTCACGGATGGGGCATCGCCTGGTTCGAACAGAAGCGCGACCCACAGGGCGCCATCTCTTTCGTCCGACACGACATTATGGGCGATTTCAGCACGAAGAACGCGGGCGGCGTCACCTTTTCGGAAGCGCACGCGTCTGCATTTGCGGACATGGATGGCGATGGCGTGCCGGATCTCGTCGTCGGCAAGCGGATTTACTCGCATCTCGAAAGCCACCTCGATCCCGACCCCTATGGCGCGGCCGTCCTCTATTGGTATCGCACCGTTCGCAATCCCAAAGCGCCAGGCGGAGCCGAATTCGTACCCGAATTGATTCACAACCGGTCCGGCGTCGGTTCGCAGTTCGTGTTGACGGATCTTAATGGCGATGGCGCGCCCGATATCGTAACCTCGAGCGCCAAGGGGACGTTCGTCTTTTGGAACCAGATGCACGCCCGGCCTCAGCCGGGGGCGCGGAAGAGCGCTGGAAGCCGCAAAAACTAAGTCCGAGAGGTACATTCATGAGAGCCACTTCAATCCGACGCTTCAATGCTTTCGCGTTGTTCGCAACTGCGCCTTTCGCTCTCTATGCGCAGAAAGAGACCGGTTGGAGCGAATATCTGGGCGGTCCCGAGAGCGCTCACTATTCGCCGTTGAAACAGTTGACGCCGCACAACGTCAACAATCTCGCGGTCGCCTGGGCCTATGAGACCGGCGACGAAACGAGTTACACGTTTTGCCCGTTAGTCGTCGATAACATCGCCTATGTTGCCGCCAAACGCGGCGCGCTGGTTGCGCTGGATGCGGCCACAGGTAAGGAGCTTTGGGTTCACACGTTCCCCTCAGGCGGACGATTCAGCGGAATCGGCGGCCAGCGCGGCGCGAACTACTGGGAGAGCAAAGATCGTTCCGATCGCCGTATCTTTATTACCTCGGGCGGCATGCTGCATGCCATCGATGCACGCACTGGCGAACTGGTCGACTCATTTGCCGATCACGGCAAGCTGGATCTGAAGACAGGCATCGACCGCGCGCCTGTGGCTCTTGCTTCGAGATCGGCGGGACGCATCTTCGAGAACTTGATAATCCTCGGCAGCGCCACAGGTGAGGGCTACCTCGCTCCTCCGGGCGACATTCGCGCATTCGACGTTCTCACCGGCAAGTTAGTTTGGGTATTCCACACCATTCCGCGCCCGGGCGAGTTTGGTTACGACACGTGGCCCAAGGACGCTTACAAATACATGGGCGGCGTCGATGTGTGGGGCGAAATCTCCGTCGACCTGAAGCGCGGCATTGCCTATTTTCCGACCGCATCCGGCAAGTACGAGTTGTACGGCGGCGACCGCCCCGGCGATAATCTCTACGCCGATTCTCTGCTGGCGCTCGATGCGCGGACGGGAAAACGGCTCTGGTATTTCCAGACCGTTCATCATGACCTTTGGGATTGCGATCCCGACGCAGCCCCGCAACTGGTGACCGTTAAGCATGAAGGCAAGACCGTGGATGCAGTCGCGCTCGCGTCGAAGAACGGATTTCTGTACGTCTTCGATCGCGTCACCGGCAAGCCGCTTTGGCCGATCGAGGAACGTCCGGTTCCCAAGTCCGATGTTCCCGGAGAGGTTTCGTCACCGACGCAGCCCTTTCCTACCGTGGTGCCGCCGTTCAGCCGCCAGGGCATGACCGTGAAAGATATGTACACGGCGTTCATGACGGACGACCAAAAGGTGTGGTGGACGGAGCGGCTTACGAAGGCGCGAACCGGCATGTACACGCCGCC
>DATAUH010000006.1:0-6735 GCA_036268375.1 Bryobacteraceae bacterium
TTTGCCCAGCCCAGCCGTCTTCACGCGCGTGTCTTCGATCTTGAAGTTGTTCGCCAGGTACTCGCGCACCGCGGCCGCGCGCGCCTCCGAAAGCTGCTTCTGCTTCCCCGTGTCGCCTTTGTCGTTGCCGAAAGCCGCCACGACCGCCAGCCCGAATGGATGATCCTGCAGGAACTCCCCGGCATCCTTCAAATTCTTGCCGCCATTTATCTTCGCCGTGTCGGACTTCGCAAAAATCTTAGAGCCATTGAAATCGAACTGTCTCTCGGTCTGTTCCTCGGGCAGCTTCGTGATCGCATGAGCCTTGAGTTCGCTCTGGTCCTCATACCCGCGATTTTTGAAGAACCCGCGCGTCAGGAAATTATGTTTCAACGCCTCCATATCGTCCTGCAGATCGTTCGCGGCGGCATTCATATGCTGATACACCGATTTGTCGTTTACCAGCGCCCCCATCGTGCCGTTGCCGCTATTGATTTTGGCGCTGATCGAATCCAGATTGCCTGCCGCTTGCTCGATATTTCCCACCGCGCCCTGCGCCGTTCCTAACAACTGATTTACCTTCTTCATCATGTCGGCGATCTGGAGCGGCGATTCGCTTCCGATCGTGTCTCCGTCCTTCACTCCCTGCGACTTGTCCGATCCGAACGTCAGTTCCACATATTGGTCGCCCACCAGCCCTTCCGTGCGAATCGATGCCACCGAGTCCTTCTTCACTACCGCACGCGTCGCCGGCGCGAGATCCATCAGCACCGTAACCTTTCCATTCGGATTGTTGGGCAACCCGATCTGATGAACGGTCCCTTCGTGTATGCCGCCCACACGCACTTCAGCGCCGTTATTCAACCCGGCAACATTGTCGAACTGAGCCTTCAATTGATACGTGTGGTGAAACAGCAAATGCTTGTCGCCGATCAGAAACACCGCCCCAGCAAAAATCACCAGCGCCGCGACAATAAAAACACCCAACCGCACTGCGTGTGACATAAACTACCGCCTCAGCTCGCTCCGCGAGGGCTCTTCGGCTTCGCCTTTGAAGAAATGCTGCACAAATTCGTCGTTGCTCTTCTCAAAGTCCTCAAAGCGCCCTTCCTGCACCACCTTGCCATCGCGCATCAGCACCATCCGGTCGGCAAAACTCTTCGCGCCCTGCACGTCGTGCGTCACCACCACCGAAGTAATCTTGCGGTCCTTCTGCAGTTCCAAAATCAACTGCCCGATCTCGGCCGCCGTAATCGGATCGAGGCCCGCCGTTGGTTCATCGAACAGCAAAATATCCGGATCGAGCGCCAGCGCCCGCGCCAGCCCGACGCGCTTCTGCATGCCGCCCGAAATCTCGGAGGGCATCTTCTCCACGTCCTTTTCCATTCCCACGCTCTTCAACAGTTCGCGCGCTTTCTTTCTGCGATCCTCCAGCGAAAGCTCCGTATGCCGCGCCAGTGGGAAGGCGACGTTGTCTTGCACCGTCAACGAATCGTAGAGCGCCGCCTGCTGAAACAGAAATCCGATCTTCTTACGGATCTCGTTCCATCGCTTCGTGTCAAACCCCGTGACATTCTCACCGTGAATCTGGATCGATCCGCAATCGGCCTTCTGTAGTCCGATCAGCAGTTTCAGCAGCACGCTTTTTCCCGTGCCGCTGCGTCCCAGCACCACTACCGTTTCCGCGGGCTGTACATCCAGCGTGATTCCATTCAACACCTTCTGTTCCCCAAAGCTCTTGCGCAGGTCGCGTATCGCAATGGCTGGTCCTTTCGCATCGCCATTCCGATGTCCGGTCACTGCGTCTATATTCGCTGAACCCATATCCGCCTCACGGAAAGTAAATGAGAATCAACCGTACCAGCACCACATCCGCCAGAATCACAAACAGCGACGACAGCACCACCGAGCTTGTGGCCGCGCGTCCCACTCCCGCCGTCCCGCCGCGCGTTCGCATGCCCTGAAAGCACGAAATCAGGCCGATGATGAAGCCGAATACCGTTGTCTTCAGCACCGGCGGAATAAAATCGCTGAACGCGACGTCTTTGAACCCCGTGTCAATGAACAGCCGCAGCGACGTCGCTTTCATCAGCGTCACCGCCACCCAGCCCATCATGATTCCGCAAAAATCGGCAGCCAGCGTCAGTAGCGGCATCATTAAAATGCACGCCAGAATGCGCGTCGCCGCCAGATACTTGTGCGGATCCACCGCCGACGCTTCCATCGCATCGATCTGCTCCGTCACCTTCATCGAACCGAGCTCCGCGCCGATGCCCGCGCCCACGCGCCCGCTCACTACCAGCCCCGTAATGATCGGGCCGCTTTCTTTGATGATCGAAAATACAATCACCGCCGGCAGCAGCGACTTCGCGCCGAACTGCGCCAGCGAACTGGATGTCTCGAGCGACAGCACGACGCCAGTTGCAGCGCCCGCCAACGCTACCAACGGTACCGATAGGGAGCCGATCGCGTCCATTTGACGCATCAGCTCCCGCCACTCATAAGGAGGCGTGAGCGCCGCCGCTACCACGCGCGCAAAAAAGATGCCCAACTCGCCGAACCACTCGAAAAGGCCCCCCAGCAGCCGTCGCGGCTCCGTCTTCGCCGCCGCATGCAGCCCGACGCCTTCCCAAATATTTACCCCGGCCATACCAATCGATAAATGTTGCCAACCAAGGGCCATATGACATCGTCAGTGGTATCGATTCACACTGCATTTCATAGGTTTGGTGACTTGCTTGCCACTCTGCTACAACCGTTCCTTGGACGCATCCTCCAGCGCAGCCCTCAAAGTAAACCTCGCGTTCGTGATGTTCGGCGTCGCCACCACGCTGCTGGGCTCGATGACACCCTTACTGGAAGCCCGTTGGCGCATCGGCGATGCAGAAGCCGGCCTGCTCTTCGCCGCGCAGTTCTTTACTTCTACCTGGGGCGCGGCTGCGGTCGGTGTGCTGGCGCGCCGCTTCGGTTACCACACGCTGATCCTGCTCGGTCTCGTGCTTACCGCCGTCGGAATGGCAGGTTGTGCGTTCGCTCCTTGGCCTCTCGGCGCGTTATGCGTAAGCTGCTACGGTTTTGGCTTCGGATTCGCGGTCCCAGCGGGCAACCTCGCGCTATCGCAACTCGATCAAGGCGACGGCACAAGCGCGAGCGCCGTCGTGTGGCTGAACTGGAGCTGGTGCGTGGGCGCCGTCGCCGCGCCGTTCCTCACCGCGTCGCTCGGAATCCACGCGTGGTGGGTCGCAGGCGCCGCTTCCGCGCTATGCGCGGCGCTGGTCGCGGCTGGCCGTCTCGATGGCAAACCTCCAGCGCCTGCGCCAGGCGCTCGCGAACGCAGTTCGAGCCTCACCACCATTGCCGGAACATTTCTCTTCGTCTATGTGGCTACCGAAGAGGCCATCAGCGGATGGGTCGCGTCCCTTGTACTACGCAGCCACGTGTCCGCGCGCTTCTGGGCGCTCGCGCCATCGATCTTTTGGGGCGGCGTGCTCTTCGGCCGCGCCATCACGCCCGCGCTGCTCAAACAACTCACACCCCGCGCCATTGTCCTGGCGGGTCTCGTGATCGCTGCAGCCGGCGCTTTCACGCTCGTTTTCATCGAAGCGCCCGGCCTGACCCTTCCCGCTGGCGCCCTGTGCGGCATCGGACTGGCTCCCATCTATCCGCTCGTCGTCGCCCAATATGCCGCCTCCCAACCCGGCGATGGAAGCACCGGTCTGGTCTTTGCCGCGGGCGGTCTGGGCGGCGCCGCAGGACCGCTCGCGACCGGCTACATTTCGCAGCTCACCGGAAGCCTGCGCAACGGCCTCGCCTGCTCGCTTCCCGCCATCGCGCTGATGACGTGGCTGCAATTGCGGCTCGCGCCGCGTAGTGGAACCGGCCATCATAAGAGTCTAGAAATGCAAGGATGATATGATTGCGTTACCACATATGAAACGCCGTCGTTTCTTCCAAACCGTGGCCGCTTTGCCGGCTGCGCAAGCCCTACTCGCGCAGAGCACGACCACATCCACGTCGTCGCAAAATCCTGCGCAAAAGCCCGTGTCTCCGCCGCCTACGCCGGCCCCTGGAGGCCGTGGCGCCCGCGGCCCTTCGCCTATCCCCGATTTCGAAGAGAGCTCCTACGAAGCCGTTAGCGAATACGAGCCCAAGTTCTTCACCGCCCCGCAGTACGCTGCGCTCAAGCGCCTGTGCGCACTCCTGCAACCCGCTCACGACGGCAACCCCAGCGCAGTCGAATGCCAGGCGCCGGAGTTTCTCGACTTCCTGGTGAGCGCCGAAATGCCGGACCGTCAAAAGCTTTACCGCGACGGTCTCGACCTGCTCAACTCCTCCGCAAAGAAGAAATTCCAGAAAGACTTCGCCTCGCTCGACGACACTCAGGCCGACGCCGTCGTCCGTCCCATGCTCGTGCCGATTGCTTGGGAAAAGGACATGCCGAAAGATCCCACGCAGCACTTCATGGCGCAGGCGCACCGCGACATACGCACCGCCACCCAGAACTCGCGCGAGTGGGCGACCGCGGGCGCGTCCACGGGACGCCGCCGCTTCGGCGGCTCCGGCAATTTCATAACCCCCATCGACCCCGTTTACCGGAGCAATTAACGACATGCCAACCAAGATTTACGACGTTCTCATCGTAGGCTCGGGTCACTCCGGCGGCATGGCCGCCAACATCCTCACCAAGTCCGGCGCCGAAGTCCTGATGCTAAACGCCGGCCCCGAATCCGATTTCGAGCGCAACCGCGTCAACAAGCCGGTCCATGATCTTCCGTTCCACGGCTTCGGCCAGCCCGGCCGCCTGCCGCACGTTTTTCAATCGAACGAGTTCAATGCGAATCAGTGGGTGGACGAGAAAGAAGTTCCCTACACGCACGATCCCGCCAACCCATACAACTGGGTGCGCGTGCGACTGGTCGGCGGGCGCTCTCTTTTTTGGGCGCGCCAATCGTTCCGCCTGAGCGACTTCGAATTCAAAGCCGGCGACCTGGAAGGTACGGGCGTCAACTGGCCTGTCGACTTGGCGGAGATGGACCCCTATTACTCACGCGTCGAAGCCATCTTCCGCGTCACCGGCCGCAAAGAAGGCTGGCCCGAATTCCCCGACGGCAACTTCGTCGAGATGCAAACCGGCCCAAACAGCAAGACCGTAGAGAAGATGTCCGAGATCGGCAAGCAGCGCCATGGCATGAAGTTCTCGAAGATGCGTACATCGCTCGGACAGAACGGCCTCGCCAGCTCTGTGAATCTTCTGCTGCCTGACGCGATGGCGACGAACAAACTGACGATGGTTTCGAACGCGATCGCGCGTGAGATCACTGTCGATAAAAACACTGGTCTCGCCAACGGCGTACATTTCGTCGATCGGCATTCGCATCGCGAAATGCACGCCCGCGCAAAAGTCGTTATCGTTGCGGCTGGCTGTCTCGAAAGCACGCGCCTGCTGCTCAATTCCGGTATCTGCAATTCGAGCGGCGCGCTGGGCCATTATCTCCACGATCAGATCTATGGCGTGCAGGTTGTCGGATCGGTTCCCGAAGCGCGCGACGGAGCCCACCCGCAAGGTCTGATGGGCGGCGGCGCCTTTGTGCCGCGCTTCCGCAATCTAACCAAGGCCGACAAGCGCAATTTCATCAAAGGCTACTGCGTGATCCTGAACAGCGGCGGCAATGCCAACCCCGACTTCTTCGCCGATTACGGGCCCGCGCTGCAAAAGAAGCTGGACCATTACGCCGGCTCTTGCGTTTCCGGCAGCATCTTCGGCGAGCGCCCCGCGCGTTTTGAAAACCACGTCAGCATCAATAAAAACGTAAGCGACGCGTGGGGCATCCCGGCGTTGCACATCGAGGTGAAGGACGGCGCCAATGAACTCAACATGGCGAAGGACGCCGCCGACACCATCGAAGATATCTTCCACACCGCAGGCTGGGACATCGTCTCGAAAACCGACCGTTTCTATCCGCCTGGCTATAGCATCCATGAAGTGGGCACGTGCCGCATGGGCGATAACCCCAAGACGAGTGTCCTGAATCGCTGGAATCAGGCGCACGACATGAAGAATCTGCTCGTGGTCGATGGCGCATCCTTCGTCACCTGCGGCTGGCAGAATCCGACCATGACGATTCTCTCCCTTTCGATGCGCGCGAGCGAGCATCTGGCGCAAGAAGCCAAAAAGGGCAACGTCGGCTAGTTGCTCCTTCTCAATTTTCCGACGGCCTTGTTGCTTCGTCGATCACAAACGTTTGGAACTCGCCCTTCGAGCGTTCGAGCTTGAGACCGGATTGCGCGAGGAAGGCTTTGAAGGACGTCGATTGGTCGCCGGAGTATTGCGGCTCCAGATCGGGTTGTGCCCCACGGAAATCGAATACTCCGGTCAGCTCGGTCCGATCGACCACTGGCGCGTGAAGAATGAAGCTGGATGCATACCTGGCCAATTGCGGCATCGTGGTGTCGAACAGACTCCACTTTCCACCGGCAAAACCAATGCTGCCGAAAGGGACGCTCTCGGAAGCTCCCGCGGGAATCTTCGCCGCGTGTAACGCAAGCGGCTTAGCGTTCCGTTCGAGCAGGTAGACCTCGCCGGTTTTGCTGTCTTGATGAAACTTGAGATGGAACCGGTCGACCAGTAGCGATTGCAACATGCGCCGCAACATCGGATCGTCGATGTTGAACAGCGTGTATCGAATGCTGTGGATTTGGGATCGAAGCGCCTCGGGCGGCTGCGCGGTTACGGCATATTGTTCGCTCGACATCCAC
>DATAUH010000007.1:0-16272 GCA_036268375.1 Bryobacteraceae bacterium
GCTGGTTTCTGCAGCCTTCGGTCTGGCGGCGCTGCTCGCCGCACAATCTTGGAAAGAAAAGTCCGTTTCGGCGGCAACAACCGGCCCTTCGTTCGTCGAATTTGAAAGCGGCCAGGTGCGACCGCTGGCGCTTTCTGCAGACGGCAAGACCCTCTTCGCGGTAAACACGCCCAATGGAACGCTCGAAGCCTTCGACCTCACGTCCGGATTGCCCGTCTTTGCTTATCGCGTCCCTGTGGGCATGGAACCGGTCGCGGTCGCGGTGCGCAACAGCAGCGAAGTTTGGGTCGCCAACCTGCTTTCGGACAGCGTCAGCATCGTCAGCCTGGCCGGCTCGCCGCACGTCACGCGCACTCTGCTGGTGGGCGATGAGCCGCGCGACATCGTCTTCGCCGGCAACCCCGTACGCGCATTTATCACCACCGCGCATCGCGGCCAGCAGCTCACCGATCCTTCTATCGCGAGCGTCGCCGGCGCCGGCGACCCACAGTTCACCACGCCCGGCGTGCCGCGCGCCGACGTTTGGATATTCGACCCAGCGACTCTGGGCGCCACGATAGGCGGCACGCCGGTGAAGATCATGAGCTTCTTCACCGATACGCCGCGCGCGCTCGCAGTCAGCCCCAATGGCAACACAGTGTATGTCGCGGGCTTCAAAACCGGCAACCAGACGACGGTCATTCAGCAGGCGCGTATCTGCACCGGCTTTCAGCCCAACAAGCCGTGCAAGCTTTCGGACGGAACCACCAGCCCGGGCGGCAATCCAGGTCCGGCCACCGACTCAGCCGGGAATCAGGCGCCCGAAGTCGGTCTGATCGTCAAATACAACAATAGCGACGGCCACTTTGAGGACGAACTCCATCGCGCGTGGGACAGCTCCGTGCGGTTCAATCTGCCGGATACGGATGTCTTTGCCATCGATGCCAATTCGCTCACGCCGACAGCAGCATACGCGCACGTCGGCACGACCCTATTCAATATGGCCGCCAATCCGGTCACCGGAACGCTGTACGTCTCGAACACCGATGCCGTCAACAACGCTCGTTTCGAGGGGCCGGGCACATACGCCGGACGTAGCGTGCAGGGACACCTGGCCGAATCGCGCATCACTGTGATTTCGGATTCCAACATCGCGCCGCGCCATCTGAATAAACACCTGGACTACACCAAACTGGTGGGCGCACCGGGCTTCGACCCGTCCGCCAAAGCGCACAGCCTGGCGACGCCGCTCGATATGGCGGTGACCGCCGACGGCAAGACCTTATATGTCGCCGCATTCGGCTCAAGCAAAATCGGCGTGTTTTCGACTAGTGAACTGGAAAGCGATTCGTTTAATCCCGCCACCGAAAGCGCAAACTACATCGACGTCAGCGGCGGCGGCCCCAGCGGGCTCGCTCTCGATCAGACGCGCGGTCTGCACTACGTGATGACGCGCTTCGATGATGCCGTGAAAGTGATCGATCTCAAAACCCATCGGGAGATCGCGGCGGCGAAACTGCCCAACCCCGAACCGCCGTCCATCACGCAAGGCCGCCCGATGCTTTACGACGCCACCAAGTTTTCGGCTAACGGGGAAGCGTCGTGCGCCAGTTGTCACATCTTCGGCGACATGGATGACCTTGCCTGGGACCTCGGCAATCCGGACAGCGCCGTCTCCACCAGCCCCATTCCGATCAATTTTGGCGTGCTGATTCCCTTCCTGGTTGTCGGAAAAGTCGGCGGCATCGACACGCCGATCAACGGCAGCGGAGTTACCACCGATTTCCACCCGATGAAAGGCCCGTTCACAACGCAAACCCTCCGCGGCATGAGGAACTCCGGCGCGATGCATTGGCGCGGGGACCGCTCCACAGGAGTTTACGGAACCAATCCGCTCGACGCGAATGTCTCGTTCGCGAATTTCGCGCCCGCCTTCCAGAGTTTATTAGGGAACGCCACCATGCCTGCGCAGAGCGAGATGCAGACCTTCGCCGATTTCCAATTGCAAGTCCTGCCGCCGCCGAATCCGGTGCGCAATCTGGACAATTCGCTCAATCGGTCGCAAGCGAACGGTTTCGCGTTCTACGCCGGCGCGCGGCCGTCCGACGGCATCCTCTCCGCGGGCTTGAGCGCCCTGGTCGGACAGAGTTCCTTCAGTTGCAACCAGTGCCATGAGCTCGACCCCCAGGCCGGTCACTTCGGGACCAGCACGAATCAAAGCTTCGAAGGCGTCACCCAGATCGTCAAAATTCCACAGTTGCGCAACGCATACGCAAAGATCGGCATGTTCGGTACGCCCGCCGCGCCGTTCTTTTCGGCAGCCGACAGTGGCAACATGGGCGACCAGGTGCGCGGGTTCGGCTTCATGGCCGACGGTGGAACCGACACGATTTTCCGATTCCTGACCGCCACCGTCTTTAATCCCACGAGCGATGTGGGCTTTCCGCAGAGCAATCCGGACGGCGCACGCCGCGACGTAGAGCAGTTCCTACTCGCCTACGATTCCGACCTTGCGCCCATCGTCGGCCAGCAGATCACGTTGACGAGCGCGAACGCCGCCGTCGCCGGTCCGCGGATCGCGCTGCTGCTCGAACGCGCCGGGACCGCGTTCGTGTCGAAGTCTCTCAACGGCACAGTCACGGAATGCGATGTGGTGGCGCAATTGGTGGTGAATGGCGTCAGCAAAAGCTATCTTTACGAACCAGCGATGGCAACATTTATCAGCAACCGTCGCGCAGCGTCGCTATCCGATGCACAGCTCCGAGCTCTCGCAGCGACGTCCGGCCAGGAGATCACGTACACCGCATGGCCTCCCGGATCGGGCCAGCGCGTGATTTCAGCGAACCTGCCGGAACGTCGTCCGCCATCGCCACCGACTCTGCCGCGGTAGACGCTGCTCGGCAACGTGAACCAGTATGTGGTCCACCACATAAGATTTCTTCTGTGGCGTTGCACGTTATGTGGCGTTCGGCACACGACGGCTATGAACGGAGCATTCAGCTTTCCGCCAGCGCCACATAATGACGTTTTTACTCCGTTCCCGGCATCTCCAGAGTGCGTTCGTGAAATCAGTCATGCTGAGCGGCGTGAAGAAAGTGGTTGCGGTGGCATTCTGTTCAGTGCCGTCGGGTTGTTTCTCCATTCTTGCCTCGTACCATGTCACGTATTACTCTCAATTCTGTCAGCGTAGATTATGACTTGCCGTTCTTTTTGGGGCGCGGTTCTCGTCTCCGTACTATCGGGCGTTGCCGTAACGCAGGAGAACCTCGGCGCCTCACCTCAACAGGAATCGGTCCCACGTCCGGATTTCCACCAACTCCTGGAAAAGATCGCCTCGTTCTCGCCCGATCCGTGCGATTCGCCCGACGAGGTCAATCAGGAATCGGCAGATATCGAATCCTCAGCTTTCGACCGCGCAGCGGATGCTATAACGAAAAGCCTGAATGCCGGTGGGGCCTCCCAGTCCTCGGCCATGGAACGGGCCACAGAAGCACTAACAAGACTCCGGCGTATGAGCGCCGAGATCAATGCCTCCTGGCCCGAGGAGAACCGCTTCCAGTCTGAAATCCTTGACCTTCCGCCCGTCTTAGTTGTGAAAATGGGACTACGCTCCCACGAGACATTCTTTGTCTTTGGGAGATCTGAGGGAAAGTCCGGGAACCTCTCTCAGGATTGGCACAGCGAAAGTTCGGCTGAGGGCATGATCGATCACAATGTCCTGCACTCCGGACTCGGTCTCTACCCTCTGTTCCGAGGGCCTTCCCAGCACGCAAGGTTTCTTGCCAGCTTCGGCTACATGGGATGCGCAGGCGGTGCCTGGGGCCTGTACAGCGCCCACGAGTGGAGCCCCCGGTTGGGGCATCTGGAGCTGATTGTCAAGCAGGCTGGCTCCTTTGGGCTGGACGACAAGGTACCAGGGTTCCCGCAGATCGGCAAACTCCAGACGAAAGGTACACTCATCGCGCTGCCGTATTGCTGGTTCTCGTCCATCGACACCTGGGATAATCCAAGCCTTTGTGCAGTGGATAGCTACGACGTCTCCGGGGACAATGTCCGATTCCGGTCGCACACCTACAACCGGCCAGACCTTGTGCCGGTTGCCAAAGTCCTTGAGTTCGCGGAGCAGCGGGATTATCGCGCTGTTCTCGGTTACTGCGCACTCGGGGACGTGGCACGCAGGTTGGTCAGGGATATCCCACCGTACGTGTTCGCCGACGATCTTCGAGTGTCCATTACCGGCGCCAATAAGGAGCGCGTCGAACTGGGCTTCGAACCTACGTATCGTTTTGATGTAGAGATGCTCGCGGGACGTTGGCAAGTCGTCGGCTTCAGCGCACACTGAGCAGAGGTCGGTTCTTCCGGCATTAAAGGGGCGTTATCGGAAAGTCGTGCTGCCGCCGTTCGGGTGACAAGAATCTCCGCTTGAATGCCATGCTTTCGAATCTCGCGCCCGGGCGCTCTCGATTAAACATCATGGGCCGCGTTCCCTGAGACACGCCTGTGCGACTCGACTGATCAACGAAGGATTGTCTCTAAAGGAAGTCGGCGATCATCTTGGGCAACGTGATCTTGAGGCGACTCTCATCTACGCAAAAGTGGACCTCATCGGGCTTCGGCAAGTGGCCAGCTTTGATCTGGGAGGGCTACTGTGACCCTTGCGAACGCCTGTGGACTGACAGCAAGCCGTCCCTCCGCCAATAACGTGTTTCTCAACAGGTATTGTGAACCCATCACGCGCTTCGAGATTCACACCATGGTCGAGCGATACGTACGAAAAACGTTGCAGGCAATGCCTTCCCTAGCCGGCAAGCGGGTAAGTCCTCATACCATTCGCCACACGACGGCGACCCATCTGCTCCGTGCCGGGGTTGATATCAACACCATTCGTGCCCGGCTGGGGCACCTCTCGCTCAACACGACAAATGTCTATGCGGAAGTGGACTTGGAAACGAAGGCTAAGGCTCTCGCACCTTGCGAAGTGCGCGAGCGAGATTCCCGAACCATCCTGCTGCTCATCCTGTTCGCCCGCCACGTCGCAGTAGTAGTTCGCCAGAATGGACGCGGCCAGCAGCACGGCCACCGCCACACACCATCGGAGCGTGCGCCTGTTCCAGGCGGCCTCGCCGCCCACAGCGGAAGCCGTCGCACGCACACCGGCATAGGCCAACCCCACTCCCAAGCCGAATTTCAGCCACCAAGGCATTAAGTCCAGGTGGTATGGCCCACCCACCTCGTCCCACACCACAAAAACTGTGATCAAAGCGATGAGAAATTGCGTAGTATAGGCAAGGCGAAGGAGCGGCATTGCGCGGTTTTCGTCTCTTATATTACGTTATCCTGGAGGAAGATGTCCCGCGTTCAGCCGGAGCGTTCGCGCGTCTGGCATCAATTTTGGAATGCAACGAGTCTCGCACTCGATTCCATTCGTGCGCATAAGCTGCGTAGTTTTCTCACGCTGTTAGGCGTGATCATTGGCGTCGCCAGCGTTATTATGGTGGGCGCGGCTATTGATGGTCTGGGCGCCTATGCCGAACAGAGCACGGCCAAGGCGTTCGGCTCCGAATCGTTCCTGGTAGCGCAGATCGCCTCCACCGGAAATCTCAGCCGCCGCCAGTACTTCGACAAGGTCAAGCGCAATAAACCGATTCGTGACCAAGAGGCCCGCTATCTGGAATCCACCAATGGCGACAGCGTTCTCTACAGCCCCTATCGCAACCATACCGATGACGTAAAGCGCGAAAACGCGACCTGTGAAGACACCAGCATCATCGGCACCTCCGCCGATATGGCGGAGATCCGCGATGTCGGCGTCGTGGACGGCCGCTTCTTTACGGCACAGGAAGATCGCTCCCGCTCATTCGTCGCCGTGATCGGCGACACCGTGCGCACCACGCTGTTTCCCGATGGCTCATCCCCGCTGGGCAAGATCATTCGCATCAACAGCATCGAATTCACTGTGGTGGGCCTGGAGGAAAAGCTGGGCTCAGCGTTCGGACGCGATCAGGATAAAAACGTCTACATCCCAGAATCCGCATTCAATCGGATGTACGGACCCGGAAACGGCTTTGCGGTTTTCGGGCGCCCGCGCCAGGGAGCCGGCCTGACGTTGCAGGATGCGCTCGACCTCACGCGCGTCGCGCTCCGCACGCGCTTCCATCTGGGCCCGGGTGAAACCGACGATTTCGACACGCTCACGCCCGATGCCATTCGTGGCTTTATCGATCAACTGTTGGGTATGGTGGCGGCAATCGTCGTACCCGTCACTTGCATCTCGCTGGTGGTGGGCGGCATCGTCATCATGAACATCATGCTGGTGAGCGTCACCGAGCGCACGCGTGAAATCGGCGTACGCAAATCGCTGGGCGCGCGCCACCGCGACGTCATGCTGCAGATCCTGATCGAAGCCGTGGTACTCGCAATGGCGGGGGGCGCCATCGGCGTAGCAGTCGGCGCGCTGGTCACGGTTGCCCTCAGCAGTATATTCGGCATCACGATGCGCATTACGCCCATGTACGTAATCCTTTCCATCGGCGTATCTACCGTGGTGGGCGTCGTCTCCGGCTGGTATCCCGCCTCGCGCGCGGCCAAACTCGACCCGGTGGTCGCATTGAGGTCTGAGTAAATGAACATCAGCCCCACCGAAAACATGTCGATGGCGGTGCAGGCCGTCTGGAATCACAAGTTCCGTTCGCTGCTCACGGTCCTGGGCATCGTCATCGGAATCACCACGGTCGTTACGGTCGCTTCTCTGCTGACAGGTTTGCGGGAAGGCGTCGTGGTCTTTTTCAAGACCCTCGGTCCAGACAACGTTTTCATCTATCGCACTTCGGGCGACCCCTCGCAGGACGGCCAGAGTCCGAAAGAGCGCCGCCGCCGTCCGCTGATTCCCGAATACGCCGACGACATCAAACGCTGGTGCTCCTCGGTGAACGATACCGGCCTGGTGGTCTACATTCCGACAATTGTCGACGGCAATCCGCTGATTGCGCGCGTGCCGGGCTACGAGTCCGACAGCATCAATGTCAGCGGCCTCTCGGACAATATGTACGAGCTTTCCCCGCGTGATTTTGACGTCGGCCGCTACTTCACACCCGAAGAGGACCAGCGCGGCGCGCACGTCGCCATCATCGGCCGCAACGTGGCGGATTCGCTCTTTCCCAATGGTCGCGCGGTGGACAGCACGTTCATGATGGACGGCGCGGAATACACCGTCATCGGAGTCTACTCCAAAGCCAAAGGCGGATTTTTCGGCGAAAATAGCCAGGACAGTGAGATCGACATTCCGATTCATACGGCGCGGTCGCGCTATCCACAAGTGAATCGCTTCATGGTGATTGCGCAAGCCAAACCGGGCATGCGCCAGGAAGCGTATGACGAGGCGGAAGGCACGATGCGCAAGTTGCGCCACCTGACCAAAGACCAACCGGACGATTTTTCCATCTCGACGCCCGATCAAATCATTCAACAGTTCGATAGCATCACCAGTTTGATCGGTCTGGTCGCGATCGCGATCTCTGGCCTCGGGCTTCTGGTAGGCGGCATCGGCGTGATGAACATCATGCTGGTGAGCGTCACCGAGCGCACCCGCGAGATCGGCGTGCGCAAAGCCTTGGGCGCGCGCCGGCGCGATATCGTGGGACAGTTTCTGATCGAGGCCATGACGCTGACCGGGTTTGGAGGCGCGCTCGGACTTGTGATCGCGCTCGGCATCACCATGCTGGTCGGCGCTCTTGTGCCCGCGCTTCCAGCAAAGGTGCCGTCTTGGGCATTGGTCACCGGCTTTACCGTGTCCGTTGCCGTTGGCGTCTTCTTTGGCGTTTGGCCGGCAATGAAGGCCGCGCGGCTGGATCCTGTCGACGCCCTGCGCTACGAGTAAATTCCCGAGCCCGCTGGACGAGCCCTCGCCGGAGCAACCAGGGGGAATTCCTAAACAAATGCATTCCATCAATTTCAATTGATTATGATTTCTACTTAACCCGCCCGGCCGACTCTGCCTTCCTCGCAAAGCTGATTCGCGATCTCCGAGCGTGAGTTCGTTTTTTCAACTGCTCGTCCGCGCGGCCTGTCTCTTCTTGGGACGCACTGCTTCCTGAGGTCGCCAATCGATTCCGGCAAGTTTCCATATTTTCAGAGACTTACGTGGTATCGTTTACTTCCCACACCGCCGGTTCGTTCGAAAGCTGTGAAAACTGCGCGATCCGATGGTAAACTGAACCCTGCGGCCCTGTAGCTCAGCTGGTTAGAGCGCCTCGCTTACACAATGGAGGTCTAACTAGTTAAGCCCTACAAAATCAACAACATGCAATTTTGCGCTGTCTGGATCTGGCTTTGAGTTTGTCTTCGTTTTCGTCATGCTATCCTTCAGTTTCGGGCGCGTAGCTCAGTTGGTTAGAGCATCTGCTTTACACGCAGAGGGTCCGGGGTTCGAATCCCTGCGCGCCCACCAATTACTGCTTTTTCCTTCCCCTGCCACCAGCGGTTCCAGCCTTACGCGCGATCTCGATACGCTCTGCCGCGCTCAATGATTTTGCCCTGGCCTTGCCGCCCTTTCTGCCTAGATCCTGCGCCGCTTTGTTCTTCCTTTTCATTGGTCTTATGATAGCTTACCGTCAAGCTATACGTCAAACCTTTTTTGGGAATTCTACAACTTCTCCTCGCACCCGAGCTTGCAGCTCACGAACGGCCTTTTCCTGCGCGGCATTGTCGGAGAGGGTATAGGCGAGCGTGACATCGGCGCGCGTGTGCCCCGCCATCCTCTGGGCCTGCAACGCGCCGAGCGACTGGCCGTAGGCCGTCACCGCTTCGCGCCGGAACGCATGGAAGCCAAATCCGATCCAGTAGACGCCCAGCGCCTTCGCCGCAGGCCGCAGGAAATGCTGGTTGATGTCTCGATCATCGCGGCATACGCGGGCTTTGCGGTAGTGCCCCTGATGCGTGGCTACCGAGAATACGAACTCATCTTCGTGCCCTACGCCGGGGTACATGGCAGCGAGTCGCACGTCGAGCTCGCCCATGGGCACGTCGCGCACGCTGCGACCAGTCTTGCATTTCCCGATGTCGCCGCGGTAGAAGCGCTGACGAACCATGATCAGGCCGCGGGTGAAGTCGATGTGCTTCCACGTGAGCCCCAGGACTTCGGATATTCGCAGCGTGCCGAAAAGAGCCACTTCGCAGATGATCCGCACATCGCCGGGGAGAGAATCGAGCAGGGCGCGCGTCTCCTCGGTTGTCAGCTTGCGCGCCGGCCGCACGGCCTCTTTCTTGCCGGCGCTGACGAACTCCATGGGGTTCTCGCCCTTCCATAGGCTCCACTTGCGCGCCTGCGTGAATACGCCGCTCATGAGGTTGCGGATATCGTTGCGCGTGTGGTGCGCCATGCCCGGCTTGATCTTGTTGCCCACAATGCGCGGCGCCGCGAGATTGTACAGCCACTTCTCGATCTCCATCGGCCGCATTTCGCCGAGGTGCGTATCGCCCCAGGCAGGACGAATCCACGCCTTTATCAGGCGCTCGTAATTTCCCTGCGTTGGTGACGCCAGGCGGCCCGGCGCGCGCACGTAGTTTTCGACGTAGTAATCGAGCAGCGCGCCGAGAGTGAGCTGCGCCTGCAAGACAAGCTGGCTTTTGTTGATGCGCGCCAGAATCTCGTTCTTTTTGGTGATCGCCTCTCGCTTCTTCACTTCGGCGCAACGGCCCAGGTAGATGCGCTGCTGCTTCTTAGCCGGGTTGCCCTGTTCGTCGAACGTGTCAATGAAGGGGCGGATGTACCACTTCGGGTCTTTTCCCTCCGTGGTGAAGATGTCTGGATCTTGGACGCGGATGGTATTCTCCATTCCCAGGATATGGGTAATTTGGAGAGTACCAGAAGAAGGAATCACGCTGCGCGCTCCGGTTCGGTCGCTCCCCCACACCCACAGCCTCCCCATTCATCGCGCGGAAATTCCTCGCCGGCCAGGATGCGCTGCTCAAGGTCCTCAAGCCAAAGCGGACGCACAACACCGCCGCGCCGGTCCTTCAGGATTGAGAATGGCTCTATGCCGCGAGCCAGCAGAGCGTACCGCGCCCGCTTCTCTGCATCGCGCCATTCGATAAAGCGATGGCACAATACTCTGTACAAATGGACAAAATGGCTTATGCCGGCGCGGCCGGGATCGCGGGCGTGGCCAACTCCGCGCCGAAGTCGGGGGACACCTCGTTGGCCGGTTTTGATGTGGCCGGGTGTTTGCCCCAGCCTCCCGGAGGTCGAACGGCAATGCCGGCAGCCTTGAGATAGGCGCTAGCCGTTTCGCGCCGCACGCCAATTTCTTGCTGAATGCGCCGCAACGGCCAGCCCAAACGGCCAAGCGCGAGGACCTGTTGTCGTTTCTCTTCGTTCAAGACATTGCTCACTCGGCGAAGAGTAAGCCCCCGCCGTCGTCGTCAATGTCCTGCCGTTTCTATTGGCCGGTTTTCAGCTGTCCCTCATTGGCCGGTTTTGGGGGTCCCCCGAGGCGGGAGCAGCGGGCCACTGAGCGGCGGATCCGCAGCGCGCGTTTTCCGGTGCTGAAGAGTCTGGACACTTTTGAATATGCGGTGATTCCATCGTTGAACAAAGGCTTGGTGCTGGAGTTGGCGCGATGCGAATACATTGATCGGAAGGACAACGTGCTCGCCTTAGGGAATTCCGGCACAGGCAAGACTCACATAGCGCTCGCGCTTGGCCTGGCGGCCTGTCAGAAAGGATACCGGGTGCGCTTCACGACTGCCGCTTCGCTGGTTCACGAGCTGATCGAAGCCAAAGATGAAAAGCGGTTGATGCGATACCAGAAACAGATGGCTACGCACCAACTGCTGATTGTCGATGAACTTGGTTTCGTGCCCTTATCCAAGACGGGAGCAGAGTTGCTTTTTGAGGTTTTCAGCCAACGGTATGAGCGAACTTCGACGATGGTGACCAGCAACCTGCCCTTCAGCGAATGGACCGAGACCCTGGGTTCGGAGCGTTTGACGGGCGCGCTGCTGGATCGATTGACCCATCATGTTCACATCCTGGAGATGAACGGCGAAAGCTACCGGCTCAAAGAGAGTAAAGCGCAGAAGGCTGCACGCAAATCTAAGCCCGAGCAGCTTTAACCGCTGCGACCCTGCCGGGGAAAACGCACGTCGCAACTGGCTCCCTTTTGCTCCGCCCTGCTGGTATATTTTCCCGCCGCCCTTGACAGCACGAGCCGTGTAAATCGAGAGGTTCACGCACAGTTCTGTGAGCGGCTCGGGGTGAAAGTCCCCGGCCCGACTTGGCGACACTCAGCAGCGACGGTCCTTACAGCGACCCGCCGAGGTGGAAACCGAGTACCAAGTGCGCGCAGCTCACTCGTGAGCAATTCGCGTAGCGCCTACCCAAGCGAATTCGGCTGCTGTGAACCATTCACGCACCTAATGCCATTGTGGCCTTGGGAAGCGGCCATCTCGCTGGTCGTTTCGAGAACTACTGCGAGGCGTGTCAGTCATTATCCGGCTTACTTACATCCCGCGCGCTGTGACCACACCACTCAAAAATCAATTGTCCGTGGGCCTCTCCACGTGATCAATGACTAGTACGTCGCTGAAACCCTTCGCCGCCACCAATTTCAGTCCGATCTGCTCCTGAATTGCAGTAAAAAGATTCGGACCATTCGGCTCGGGCGCAACGGTGGGCACAACTACGGTAGGCCCTTGCTTGATCGCCTCAAGGTTGTCACGCGTAAATCGCAGGTGAATATTGAATGCACCGACAATGCCTGTCTTGTCAATCACAGGGCGATCCGCCAAACGGCTGAGCATGTTAGAAAACTCTGTCATGGTGCTGTCTTCAGCCTCCAGTCCCGCAGCCATCGTGAAGAACTTACAGTACTCCTTTCCGGGTGGGGTCGGAGGCAGGGGCCGAGTCCATGTCCTTGGGAGGCAGTCTCCCTCATGAAAGAGTTCCAATCTGGAGGAATGGTTCCCACGTCTGAGTTCATACACTGGCAACTCTCGAGTCTCGCGATGGATCTTGAGTTTAAATCGGTCTTCAAGAAGCCGCTGCATCATAGGGCCCGCCATCATATAGCGATCAGTCGCTTGGTCGCCAGTTGTACCTTGGATCTCGAAAGAATCGGTGCGGACCCACGAAGGGCCACCTTCAATAGTAAGATCTCTCGCCAACGTCAAGCTGGGGCGCCCTTCTGCAAGCTGAACATACGCGACTTCAATGAGGTTCGCCAAATCCGTGCACCCCATTCTAAGTCTTCCGGGCGACGTGTTCCCCAGACTGGGTATCTTACACGGTTTCACTGACGTAACATCGAATGAAGGTCGATGGTCCGTCGTGGATTGAGCCGACGCCCTAGGTGCATTCGCAAGGACGAGCGCCAATAGTATCGCCACAACCACAGCGAATTGAACTAGCAATCTGGCAATTTCTGTAAAGGTCGCCTTACGCAGTCCCCGATGTTCGAGAACCACCATCGTCCTGGCAGGATACATACGAAAGCTCATTCTCATATCTTTACCATAGTCCACGCCAACGTCAAGTGGGTCTCCCACAAGGGGAATGCTTCACCGACGCAGCTGCGACCAACTTTTTTCGCGGCCCTCGTTTCCTCAAGGATGATCGTAAGGATCACATGAACCGCTCTGGCGAATCCACCGAGCGGATCTCATCGGGATGCATACAGCGGAACAAGAGCGCCGCGAGCTGTGACGTGGGAAGATCGCGGAGCAAGAGGCCGCGCGCCAGCCGATCCGAGGATTCTGCCGCGAACGCGGATTGATGGAAAGTACCTTCTACGGTTGCCGGAGGCATCTGTGCGACAACGCGGCGGATCGGCTATTGCACCTGAGACTGCGCCCAACCATGCGGGAGTAACTCCTCAGCGCCTGCATCGAACGCTCCCAATCCGGGAAAGAACATCCTGAAGCCAAGCGAACAAATCCACCTTCGCCATCTCGCACGAGCCCAAAAAATTGAATAGAATCGCCATTCTCTTGCCAGCCGGTCGCTGCCCGCAAACAGCCAGTTGTTTCGCTTATGTATACACGTGCACATAAGCGACATTGGACTAAACTGAGCGTGGTATTCGGTAGCTGGGTGGTTTGACGAGATTAACCGGTCGAATCGCGATCCGCTATCGTCTTTCTCTGAGGGTTCCCGTGCGCAAGCATGGTGTCGCTGCTTGCAGCAATTCCATTTGCAAAGGAGTTCTTTGATGACACCACTTCGGCAACGCATGCGCGAAGACATGCTGGTTCGCAACCTCGCGGAGAATACGCAGAGGTCGTACGTGCATCAGATGTCGCTGTTTGGCCGTCACGTCAATAAAATCACCGAACACTGGGGTTCGATTGGGAGTACTTCCATGTGGTGTTCACGCGCCCGCAAAAGATTGCCGCCATCACCTAGCAAAACAAGGAGGCAGTCTACTGCATCTATTGCATCCTCCCGGGCCACGTCCCAAACCTACGCATCATGCCGCCGACCCCAAGCATCTCGGGCCGAGATCGGCCTCTTCGACGTGCTCCAGGCGGGCGACACGGCGTTCGCTGGCGAGTTTCTGACGGACCGCTCTAGCTCCGGACCGGTCGATCTATGTCGGCTACGTGCCGAAGATATTACAGGACTCGGACGGCGTCGTGCGGTCGTGATTCGCAGCAAGCACCGCGCACGAGTCGTGTACCGAGCCGCCGCATGGGCTGCTCCCAGGCTGCGGCGGGCCGTCCATGATCGCGCAATGCTCGCAAGCAAGCAGGGAATGCCTGCGTAGAACCTTGCGACCACTGGAATCAACAGTAGGGGTTCCGTTCTCTGGAATAAGAGCTCCGCATTTCTTACAATACATATCCGGCTGATTGAAGGACGTGTACCCGTTCTTGTCTGGCATTTTTTTGCTCCCGATTTCCACCCCGGCGCGCTGCTAACACGCTGAGGCTTTGCTGTCTTGATCTGGCTTAATCCATGCCAAGTTGGCTGGATTCTGTCTATCTTCGCTCGCAATTGAATCAACTACTTAGTTCAAAAACGTTGGCACAAAAGGGCTCTAACTTCGTTTACACCGAGGAGGTCCACAGTTCGAATCTGTGCGGGGCCACCAGTTCTTCTGCCGCTATCCGGCATCTTCCCTCCCGTAACTCCCCGAAACGTTCCCCCCTAGTAATACCCTCAATTGAAATGAATGCACCCCCCCATAGTTCAATTCAATCTAAATCGAAACCCTGGCATAATCATTTTCAAGGAGCCCAGAATATGGCATGTACAGCGGCGGGACCAATCTTCATCCCCGCCCCAGTTCCGTCCGATAGCGGTCAAGGTGGCGAGTTTGTCCCCAGACTTAAATTGGAAGTCGATACGCTGACGGAGGAGGTGCGACAGCTTCGCGCCGCTTGCCAGATCTACTCTGAATTGGTTTCGAGGCTAATCGCCCGGTTACGTCCCGCCACAGGAGAATTTCATGGAACTGTTTGAAGGAAATATCATCGACCTGCTTCCCGCAGCCTGCCCCACGCGTCCTCGCTCCATTCGAGCCGTGGCTCAGTCTAAACCTGTTGCCCATGTTGTTGTTGTTTCGCAAAAACCGTTTGCCCGCGTCATATCGCTTCCCAAGCGCGTCCAACGCCCCGGCTGCCGCTGTGGCGAATGCCCCACGTGTTTGGAAGATGCCCGTTGGGAGCGCATCTTCAATGAAAAGTTTGCCGACCCGTCTTATTATCAGGGCCGCGTTCCCTCTTACTCGTCTCCGCTCGCTCAATCCCGTACTCATTAAAAATTAAGGCCGATAGCTTTGAGCCGCGCCAGTCAGCACGTTGACTGACGCGGCCGCCAGACCCCATCTGTCGCAGAAGCTTTCGGTCACGCGATTAACGCGCGCGCCCCAGACTCTCCGTAGCGCGCGAGATCGTCACCGAGGCTGATCCATCGGCCCCGGGAGCCACGGTCAAGCGGAAGCGATGAGTGGATGGGTCGTAAGCCGTCGCCATGACGCTTCCATCGGTCGCAGCAACCCGTGGCGCTGCGGCAGAGAAGCCCTCGAAATCCCTCGAAGCCTCGCCGGCAGCAAATGCAACCGAGACGTGAATTGCGCCATCATCGATCACCGACGTGATTCGCGTACGCCCCAGAGTTACGAACTGCCCGGTATCCCCTAAGAGACACATCCCCGAAATTCCTGCAGGCGTCACCACCCAGTATTTCGAATCACCGTCGATCACAGCTTCGATTGGCGTATCCGGCCTCACCAGGCTGCCGGTGTTGGCGAAGTAGTCATACACGTATGACTCGCCGGTGATTCCCAAACTCGCGGGCGTGAAACTTACATAGCGATTGGTCCCTTCCGGGTACGCGAAAACATAGTGCGCCGTCCATTTGCCAAAACTGGTCGAAGCGGCCGCAATCATCGGAGTATCGATCGACTGCGCGTGGGCAAGATAGCTGCTGTCGAGCGGCGTAATCGATGCATCCGGCTTTACGATGACGCCATCCATGCGCGCTGCGCGCAGGAGATTGGCTTTGTTCAGCGTGCCGATCGGATCGCCCACCCCAACTGGCCCTGCCGACAGCGTTGCCAGAAGCAAATTCGAGGTTTCGCTGCTGAGAAAGTTATCCGCAAAGGGCCACGCTCCCGCGGCGCCGATCAGCCGTGACGCGAATAGAAAATTCGTCCACCGCGTTGGTCCGAAGCGGTCCTCCGAGCCGCGAATCGTGGTCAGGTTCGGATATTTCGCGCTCTGCAATATGTGGCGGGAGGTGGGCATGCAATATTGCATCGTCAACCCCTGCGCCGCCATTGCCGCGGCCATGTTGTCGAGAAACGAATTGGCATCGGTGAGATTGAAATCCGTCAGCGCCGGCCCGCTCAGCCAATCCTGCTCGTAAATCGCAACACCCGCGCCTTTTAAATAGGCTGCCACCTGTGACCAATACCCTGGGTCAGTCGAAACGTTGCCCGATACCTTGTACTGCTGGCGGTAAGGGCTGCTGGCGTCGATCCAGCGCGCGTGCGTCATCAGCGGCAGGCCAAGATTCGTTTGAAATGACGCCAGTCCCATCGGAAACAGCGTCGAATCGGCGACATATTGCGCGATTCCGTCGTTTCCGTCCGACCAATCGTAGTTCACGCCCTTGGGATAGAACCAGCTATCGAGCTGCACGTAACCCAAACGGATGCCTTGTCGCTCGAAATCGGCTTTGACGGCGTTCAGCGTTGCCGGATACGTCTGCGAAGCGGCGGTTTTGTAATAGTAAGTCGCGCCGTTATCGGTCCAATAGCCCAGCGAGCGCAAACTCAGGTCGGCGTCATTTGC
>DATAUH010000008.1:0-6258 GCA_036268375.1 Bryobacteraceae bacterium
GGGAACACGTCGGTAGCGTACCCATTCACGGCGAAAATCGGCGTGTTGAACGCATTGATGGCGTCGAAGCGGAACTGCACACTCTGGCGCTCCGTAATCGGAAACGTCTTTGAGAGGCTCATATCGATCTGCTTGAGTCCAGGGCCGCGCTCGGTGGAGATGCCGCAGTTGCCGAGTTGACCGGGGCCAGGGATCGCCATTGTGGTTGGGTCGAACCACACATAGCCGCCGCCGACGAAGTTCTTGTACGGCGTGGCTTTCGAAGGCGCGATGCAGTCGGGTCGTGGCTGGAAGTAAGCGCCTGTCGGATCGTAGCCGAACTGGATCATCGAGATCGGCAGGCCGCCGTGCACGCTGACGATGGTGTCGTACTCCCAATCACCCAACACCGCGTTGACCAGCTTATTCGCGCTTTTGCCGAAGGCGCGGTCGCGGCCAAACGGTAATTGGTAGTTCAGATAGCCGCTGAAGATGTGCGTGATGTCGGCGTCGCAGAGGCCGTAATCCAGATTCACGTTGTACACATACTCCTGGAACGAAACGTCTGCGGTCGTCTGCGCGGGCTGCGAGTTGCCGTAGCGGCCGTAGTAGCCCTGATTGTTCGTCAGGCATTTGGAAAACGTGTAGTTGAACTGGAAGGCCAGGCCGTGAGAAAGGCGCTCCTGCACCGACATCTGCAGGCCGTTATAGTTCTGGACGGCGCTAGACACGTTAAGGCGTTGCTGTCCAAGACCGTCGCTTTTGAGCGCGGGGTTGCCCGCCAGATACGGACCGGGCGTGGACGTTCCGTTGGGCAGCAGGACGTTTTGCCCCATGTTATAGATCGCGGCTAAGTGGTCACTATGTTGGCCGACGTAACCTACCTGCAGAGTAAGCGACTTTATCAGCTCTCGCTGTACCGTAAAGTTCCACTGGTTCGAAACCGCGGGCCGATAGTTCGGATCCGTGGCGTGTATGCGAACACCCGCGAAGCACGCGGCCGGCGCCGACGCCACATTCGAAACCGAACAACCGGCAGTCGAGCCCAGCGCGCCGAAGCCTTGATCGAGTGAGATCTGGTTGGCGGGAATCGCTCCCTGCGCGTTAGTCGCACCCCATTGGCCGACCAGATCGGTGTTCCACGGAGCATTCGTCGCCAGGCGATTGTACTCGCCAGTGCCTTCTTCAAAGCTGGAGCGCGAAAACGCTGCGCGTATGACGGTTTTGCTATCCAGGCTGTAGGCCAATCCAAGCCGCGGCAGGAAATTCGCGATCCCGTTGTACTGGTTGTACAACGCGCGGCTGTTACCGTTCTGCCCCGCAAGTTCGATTGCGCCCGTATACTCGCCGAAGTTGGTCATGCGGTCGTGAACTTCGTAGATTGGCGTGAAGAGCTGCCAGCGGACGCCGTAATTCAGCGTCAACTTATTCGTAATGCGCCAATCGTCTTGAATAAACGCCCCGACAGCGTCATTGCGCTGCCCCACGGTGCCGTTAAAACCGAGTCCGTAGCCCATGTAAGCAGGCAGACCCAGAAAGAAGTCGGCCTCGGAGTAACCGGAGTAAGTGCCATTGAAGCTAATCTGACCCGCGGCGCCATCGCTGCTCGTTGCCGGCACGTAGTTGTTCCGATACCGGTTCAACTGGAAGCCCATGTGTACGGTGTGAGAGCCCTTGGTCCAGATGAGCGCGTCCGAAACCTGGATGGATGTCTGGTGGAAGATCTCGGGTCCATCGACGGTGCCGAAAGCGAAGGGGCCGTTTAACTGCCCTCCCAGCCTGGAACTCGCGAAAGAGAGGCCGGGCAGGAATTGCGTTGGCTGACCCGGAATCAGATTGGCCCCGGCGGTCGTTGCAAGCGATTGCGTGTTGGCCTCCGCGGGAAAGTAGTTCATTCCAACGCGGAAATCGTTCACCCAACTCGAACTGAAGGTGCGCGTGTAGTCGAGCACCGATTGCTGCAGCGGGAACACATTGCTTCCGTTGCCGCTGTACTGGAACACCTCGCTGTTTACGGTCGGATTTTCGATGTGCTGCTGCGAATACCGCGCGAAGAAGTGATCCCGTTCAGTAGGCGACCAATCCATCTTAATGTCGCCTTGATTGCCGTGCGTGTAGGTCTGCTGCACGTCGTTCAGGTTATTGCTGGTGCCGCCCGCGAGTCCGGGCAGATTGGGCTTGGGCAACGCCGCTGCGATTTTGAGAGCCGTCGGGCTGATGCCGGTGATGCATGGGTTGACGCCCATCTTTTGGTTGGCTCCGCAGATGGCGGCCTGCGTCAAATTGGACGGCATTACGACGTTCGTTCCGGGATAATGCAACGTTACGCCAAGGTCGGAGAGATTCCCCGTGAGGTCCTGTGCGGTAAACGTGGTCTTAGCCTCTGCCGTAGCCGGTAAGTCGAAGCGTTCTCCTTGATAATCGGCGAAGAAGAACAGCTTGTTCTTCTTGATCGGGCCGCCGAAGGTTCCGCCGTATTCATTCCAGCGCTCGCGCGGCGTGGGGAGACCGTTAAAGTTGTTCGACCACTCGTTGGCGTTGAAGAAATCGTTGCGCAGGTAGTCGAAAAGGCTGCCGTGGAACTGATTCGTGCCCGATTTCAAGCCCACGCTCACCACGCCACCCAGAAACTGACCGAGTTCCGCGCTCGGGTTGTTGGTGACGATGCTCATCTGCTGGATCGCATCGACGTTGGGCGAGTAGGCCACGTTGTTATCGACGAATTCCGTGTTCTCCATGCCGTCGAGCAAGTAATAATTGGCCTGCTCGCGGTTGCCATTCAGGTTCGGCCGCGCTGAGTTGAATGTGTTGAGCGGCGTATTAAAGGAGGCCGGGCTGATCGTCGCCGCTCCCGGTACCAGCAAAGCAAGCTGCTGATAATTGCGGGTCTCGAGAGGCAGATTGGCGATAGAGGAAGCTTCTATCAGTGACCCGACTTCGGTAGTTTGCGTCTGCAGCACCTCATCACCCGCACTCACAACCACCTGCTGCGACACTTGGCCAATCGTCAAGGCGATATCCACCGACGCGGTTTGACCGAGCGATAGCGCGAAGGGAGCGTGTACTGCCGTTTGGACGCCGTTCGCCTCCACGCGTACGTCGTAGCGTCCAATCGGCAGGCGCGCCAAATTGTAAACGCCGCCGGAATTGCTCTGCGTTCGGAAGATGGTGCCGCGGTCCGCGTCCTTGGCGGAAACCTTGGCGTTCGCGACTGCGGCCCCGGATGGATCAGTAATGCGGCCGGTGATGGTGGCGCCGGTGTCTTGCGCGACGGCGCTGCCGGTGAAAATTGCGAGAAGTAATGTGGCGAGACCTTTCGTACGGTAGTTCACCTCTAAACCCCCTTCTGAGTGAAGTGGGATTCCGCTTGGACGGAAGCCTTTAGGACATACTGGAGCGCGCAGGCAATCGCGTCCAGTTTCAAACGGTTGTCGACCAGTTATGCGGCGTTCGTAACAGCGGGAGAACGCGACGTATCCGGCGAATTCCGTAGATGGACGCGCCAATCAGGGCGATTCGGCGACTTTAAAAAGTGCGGGCATAAGTTACAACCACGGCAGAGATCGGACGCGACTCAGGCGCCAAGCGACGAGTAGGAGTTGAAAAAACGAACTCGGGCGGGAACCCGGCCGTGATTTTACAGGGTCCGCGTCACCTTTTGAAGCGTGCGAGGGCGGTCGGGGTTCAGTCCTTTGATTGCAGCCAGATGGGCGGCGAACAGTTGCGCCGGAATGATGTAAGGAATTGGTGTGTAAAGATCCGACGGACCAACCGGCGCCTTACTGTGAATCGGCAACTGGATCAGGCGGGCAGGCTTGGCGGAGGCTTCGGGGTTCGATTCGTCGGTGATGATCAGCGTCTCGGCCTTTAATTCTTCCAGGCGGTCGAGCATCGCGGAGATCGATGGCCACGTTACCCCAGGGGGCGCGAAGGCGAACACCGGAAACGAGCGTTCGATCAACGCGATCGGACCATGCATCAGGTCGGCAGAGGAAAAACGCTCCGCCACAACGTAACACGTCTCCATCAGTTTGAGGCCGAGTTCCAATGCGTTGGCGTAGTTCAACCCCCGGCCGACCGTGACCGCACGGCTCATGTAGGTGTAACGCTCGGCAATCTCGGCGGTACGCTCTTCCAGCTCCAGAACGGCGTGAACCCAATCCGGCAGCCGGCGCAGAATCTCGACATCGACCTCGCCGCCCAGCGCTGCCGCCAGCAAATAGAGTCCAAGCAGTTGACAGGTGTAAGTCTTAGTAGCCGCGACGCTTTCTTCCCGGCCGGCGCGCACAGCGATGACATAGCGGGCCACGCGCGCCATGACGCTGTCGCTTTCATTCGTGATTCCAACCGTGACCGCGCCGCGCGCGCGGGCGTCTTCCAAGACAGCATTGGTGTCGGTGGATTCGCCGGATTGTGAAATTCCTACCACCAACACGCCCTCGAGGTCCAGCGGGCGTTGGTAGAGCGTAAGCACGCTGGGCGCGGCCAACGACACCGGAATGTGTGTTGTTATTTCGATCAGATAGCGGCCGAACTGAGCCGCGTTGTCGGAGGTTCCCCGGGCCACAAGTGTAACCAGGCGCGGCCGCCGCGCTTCAAATTCGCGCCGCAGGTCGCGCAACGCGGAAAGTCCGTCGTGAAGTGTTTTTGAGAGCGCTTCCGGCTGCTGGCGCGTCTCTTCAAGCATTCGGGACATAGCCCTGGGAAAGAGTGATCATGGCGCAGGCGGCGGAGCGGGTCCAGTTTCAAACCGTTGCGGCGCTGTTACGCGCGGTTCGATACCGCATCGAACGTGCGAGTTATCAACTCGTTATGTGGTTTGAGGTGATTTTGTTATGATCAGAGCAATTCCCCAGATGCCTCCAGGCCAGACGCCCGCGACCAGGCCGACAGTTGGCGCGAGCGGCGCGCGGCCCAGCGACGATCAGGTGCGCGAAGAGCTCACGCGCATTCTGGCAAGCTCTGAATTTCGCTCCAGCAAACGCAGTCAGGATTTTCTGCGCTTCGTGGTGGAGCATGCCCTGCACGGCAATGCCGACATCCTGAAAGAACGCACCATCGGCATCGAGGTGTTCGGTCGCCCGACCAGCTACGACCCAAGTGACGACGCCACGGTTCGCGTAAAAGCCGGCGAAGTGCGCAAACGCCTGGGCATCTACTACACCGGTCAGGGCGCGCATGATCCCCTGCGTATTGAAATGCCTTCGGGAACTTACGTTCCAACGTTTCATGCCTTCGAAGTCGCGCCAGCGCAAATCCCGGGCACTCCGGCGGCTCTCGCGACGGTCGCGCTCGCCGATCCGTCTGCGAATCGGGTGTCGTGGCGTGCGCGCACACTTTGGGCAGGGGCGGGCGCGGCAGCCGCTTGCCTGATCGCGCTCGGTTACTGGGCTGTCTCGCGCCCGGTACCCACCGCGCTCGATCAATTCTGGGCGCCAGTGCTGCGCGGCTCTACGCCGGTGCTGGTGGGCGCGGCCTATGTGCCGGTGTGGAGTCTCGATCTGCCTCCTGGGCAACGCGCACAGGCCACGTCGAAAGACTTCCTTGAGCTTACGGATCAATTTGTAGGAGGCGGTGATCTGATCGCCACCACTCGCCTGGCATCAATGCTCACCCGGTTGCGCCGGCCGTATCAAGTGCGAGTAGGCGCGGACGTCTCGTTTAAAGACCTGCGCACGGACCCTGCGATCTTGGTTGGCTATTCCTACACACGCTGGAGCGAGATCAGCAAGCAGATGCGATTTTTCATCGATGGCTCGCGCGATCCCGTTGGGATCACGGATAACGGTAAGAGCACCGAATGGTCGCTCCCCAATCTGCCGCGCGACCGAAGAACACCCGAGGACTACGCGATTGTCTCCCGCCTTTTTCATCCGGACACTCATGCCATGCTGGTGGAACTGGCGGGCATCACGCAATACGGAACCGACGCGGCGAGCGACTTAGTCACCAACCCCGACTTAATGGCCGACGCGCTACGCGATGCGCCGCAAGGATGGCAGCAGAAAAACCTACAGTTCGTTTTGCACGTGAAGGTGATTTCCGGCGCTCCGGCTTCGCCTCGCGTAGTGAAGTCTTATTACTGGTAGCTGGGCGAATTGATCGCGCGCCTGCATTCCGCCGCAAGCAACGCTGTGACTTGAACCATCGTTTGGCCGTGAGTGGAACCACCGTTTGGCCACACGGCCTGCACGTCCTTTCGATCCCGCGCTGCTGAATGGGCTCCATCTGCGGGTGGAACCACCGTTTGGCCGGAAACGCTGAAATCGGAAGCGTTGT
>DATAUH010000009.1:0-7293 GCA_036268375.1 Bryobacteraceae bacterium
CTGGGCGCAGCAGGCGAAGTATCGATCCACGACTTAGTAAGCATGATCGCGAAGCTGTGCAAGTTCGAAGGCGAAATCAAATGGGACGCGAGTCAACCCAATGGACAGCCGCGGCGTGCGCTGGATGGTTCGCGCGCTGAGCGCTATTTCGGATTCGTCGCGAAGATACCGCTCGAAGAAGGTTTGGCCACCACAATTGAGTGGTATCGCCAAACGGGCGCGAAATCGCACCCGAGCATCTGAGGCAGTTCGTTTTTTCGTCCACGCTTCTTATCCCTATCTACAGCGTGTGTCCCTGTGTTCCCGTGCCCGGTTGGCCGTTTCACTGCCAAATAAACGACCGAAAATTCTCTTGACCGGCCTTTTGCGTAAGCATATACTTACCGTAAGTGGATACTAACCATTCCCTCCAGCTCGACGCGTTGGGGGATTCCACGCGCCGCGCCATCGTGGAGCGGCTTTTCGAGGGCCCGCTTCCAGTAGGTAAGTTGGCTGAGGGTTTTCTGGTCAGCCGGCCAGCCATTTCGCAGCACCTGCGCATCCTGAAGCAGGCGCAGTTGGTGACGGACGAGGCAGCCGGGACGCGCCGGCTGTATCAGTTGAACCCTGCGGGGTTCGATTCATTGCGTGAGTATTTCGATAAATTTTGGACCCAGGCGCTGCTCGCATTTCACAAGAGAGTGGAAGAGAGTTCCGAGGACAAACCCTAACATGATGCCCGCCCATTCCATTCCCGGCGATCAGCCGGTTCGCAAGACAATCGTCGTCCGGGCAAGCCAGGAGCGTGCCTTTCGCGTATTCACCGAAGGCATTGATACATGGTGGCCGCGCACCCACCACATTGGAAACTCGCCGATGAAGAAGGCGGTGGTCGAGCAGCGCGTAGGCGGACGTTGCTACTCGGAACAGATCGATGGCACGGACTGCGATTGGGGAAGCGTGCTGGTGTGGGATCCTCCCCAGCGATTCGTGATGGCTTGGCAGGTAACTCCCGCTTGGGGATATGAGCCGAATGTGACCAAATCAAGCGAAGTGGAAGTGCGCTTCACGCCCCAGACGGACGGGTCTACGCGCGTGGAGTTGGAACATCGGCATTTTTCGCGGCACGGCGGAAGTCGGGATGCGATGCGCAATACAGTGGACGCGCCGGGCGGATGGAACGGCCTGCTTGAACTGTATCGCACGCACGCGGAGGAGCTATGACAGCGCGATTGCTTTACCGGTTGACAGCCGCACTGTTCGTTATTTTTGCGCTCGGACACACATACGGATTTTTATCGCTGCGCGCGCCCAGTCCAGAAGGGGCCGCAGTCCGCGATGCCATGGACCGAGTGCATTTCCTCTCCGGCCTGTCATGGGGCGGCTTCTACGTGATGTTTGGTCTCGATATCAGCCTCTATCTTGCCTTTTCGGCCGTGGTGGCCTGGAGTCTGGGCGACTTTGCCGAACGTGCGCCGGGAGTGGCGCGGTTGCTCGCGTGGAGTTTCTTGGCGGTCCAATTGGGTGGCCTTGTGCTCGCTCTGCTCTACGTGCAAGGAGCCCCGGTGATCTTTTCCGCGATCATGACTGCGAGCGTCGGCCTCGCGATATGGCGGACGCCCCCGGCTACATCGCGCGCCGGCGTTACAGGTTAGCCGCTCGCAAGCCGACCTGCCCGCGTTATATCATTGCTGTTTACTAGGGGAGGTAGTTGGTTTGCGCAAATCAGTTCTGCTTACTGCGGGAGTAGCGCTCTGCGCCGCACTGGCGGTTTCGATCTTCGCCGCGGATAGCACGGGTTATAGTCCGGCGCTCTGGTCGGGCATGAAATACCGCATGATCGGACCCAATCGCGGCGGACGTGTCACCGCGGTCACCGGCGTGCCGTCACAGCCTTACACGTTCTACATGGGATCGACAGGTGGTGGCGTCTGGAAAACTACCGACGCCGGGCACAGTTGGCAGAATATTTCGGACGCTTACTTCACGGTGGCGTCGATCGGCGCGGTGGAGGTATCGCAGTCCAATCCAAACGCGATCTATGTGGGCACAGGCTCCTCGAAAATCCGCAGCAACGTGTCGATTGGGCGCGGCATGTACAAGTCGATGGACGCGGGCAAGACGTGGACTTGGACTGGACTGCGCGACACCGGCCAGATCGCGACGGTGCGCGTGGACCCCGCCAATCCCGATCTTGTTTATGCTGCGGCGCTCGGCGATCCGTTTGTGCCCAACCCGGACCGCGGAGTGTTCCGCAGCAAGGACGGCGGCAAGACGTGGCAGAAGGTGCTTTACGTTTCGGACACGCTCGGCGCAGCCGACTTGGAAATTCAACCCGGCAGTCCCAACGTGCTTTTCGCCTGCCTGTGGCATGGGCAGCGAAAGCCGTGGACGATCGTCAGCGGCGCGCGCGAGGGCGGCATTTATAAGAGCACAGATGGCGGCGACACCTGGAACAAGCTGGCCGGCGGCTTGCCGAACGACCTCTTCGGCCGCGCGAATGTCGCCATTTCCGCGTCGAAACCGAATCGAATTTACGCGCTGATCGAGGCGAAGCCGGGTTCGGGTTTGTACCGCTCGGAAGACGCCGGAGCGACTTGGACGCTGATCAACGGCCAAGGCTCGATTATCACGCGCCCGTTCTATTACGACACGCTGGGCGTTGATCCCAACGATTCCGACGTCGTGTTCGTAGGCGATGAAAACTGGTTCCGCAGCTCCGACGGCGGCAAGACGTTCCGGCGCGCGCAGGCGCCGCACGGCGATCATCACGATATCTGGATCAATCCGAAGAACTCGCAATTCATGGTGCAGTCAAACGATGGGGGCGCGAATATTTCGCTCGACGGAGGACGCACCTGGAGCACGCAGGACAACCAGCCGACGGCGGAAATCTATCAAGTGGCGGTGGACAATCAGTATCCGTACCGCGTTTATGGCGCGCAGCAGGACAATACGACGGTGATTGTGCCGAGCCTCTCGCTAGGAGATGGACAGCAGTTCCGAGACGGACCCGGGTGTGAGACGGGACCAATTATTCCCAATCTCGACAAGGCGCAGTTGGTGTATGGAAGTTGCAAAGGCCAGTTCAGCCGGCTCAATCTGACGACGGCGGATGAGCAGCAATACTGGGTAGGCGCACAATCGCTCTACGGCAATGCAGGCAGCGAGTTGACTTACCGTTTTCAACGCGTATCGCCGATGGAGGTTTCGCCCTTTGACCAGAACACCATCTATTACGGATCGCAGTTTCTCCACCGCTCGCGCGATGGCGGCGTGAACTGGCAAAAGATTTCGCCCGACATGACAGCGCACCCCGCAGGAACACAGGGCGCGAGTGGAGAGCCGATCACGCGCGATGCAACGGGCGAAGAGGTGTACAGCACGCTGTATACAATCGGCGAATCGCCGGTGCAACGCGGCGTGATCTGGACGGGCTCGAATGACGGACCGGTTTGGGTGACCCGCGACGACGGGAAAACCTGGACCGACGTAACGCCGAAGGACATGCCCACGGGCGGCCGCATACAGAACATTGAACCTAGCCCACACCGGCCTGGGACCGCATACTTCGCGGCCTACCGCTATCTGCTGGGCGACTTCGCGCCCTACATCTACCGCACCGACGATTTCGGCAAGACGTGGACGAAGCTGACCGACGGAAAGAACGGCATCGCGCCCGATGAGCCGACGCGCGTGGTGCGCGAGGATCCTACCCGCGCCGGGCTGCTCTATGCGGGTACCGAATTCGGTATGTACATTTCGTTCGATAACGGCGCGCACTGGCAATCGTTCCAAATGAACCTGCCGCATACGCCGATCACGGACGTCAAGCTGGCGCATAACGACCTGATTCTTTCGACGCAAGGCCGTTCCTTCTGGATCCTGGACAACCTTTCGCCGCTGCGCCAGATCAAAGACACGAGCGCGACTGAATCCGCGATCTTATTCACGCCGCGCGAAGCGATTCGCGCCAACGGAGGTCGCGGAGGCGGCCGCGGAAATCCCATCCAATATCCGCAAGCCGGGGCGCAGATCGATTACTTTCTCGGCAAAGCAGGCGGCAGTGACCTCAAGATGGAGATTCTGGACGCCAACGGCAAAGTGATTCGCACCTTCACCGGAGGCGCAACTGCGCAAGAGGAACGGGCGGCCGAAGCGGCGCCGAGCGACGATGAAGAGGGTGGCGGCGGTGGACGCGGCAGAGGCGTAGTAACCCGGTTGGATGCATCGGCGGGCATGCATCGCGTTACTTGGGACCTGCGTTATCCTGGTCCCTGGCAGAGCGCCGCGCGTCCGGAAGGCCCCAACGGACCGGTTGGCGTGCCGGGGAAGTATTCGGTGCGTCTGACGAGCGGTTCTTACGTGAACACCCAGCCTTTGACAGTGGTGGAAGACCCGCGCAACGCGGCGGCCGGCGTGGCGCTTAGTGATCTAAGCGAACAGTTCACGCACAATATGCGCGTGCGCGATCTGGTGAGCGAGATTAATCAACTGGTGGCGCGCATTCGCGCCGCACAGCAGAGTCTGAAGGGTAAGGCGGCCTCGGCAAATCAATTGGATGCGGTCGATAGCCTGGCTTCGCACTTGATTACACCATCAATCCGGTATAGCAAGCCCGAGTTACAGACGCATATCACATATCTCTATCAGATGACTAACTCGGTGGACGAAAAACCCGGCAATGATGCCCTCGAAAGGTACCAGGAACTAAAAAAGGAGTTGGATACCCGCAAAGCGGAGGCCGACAAGTTGCTGGGTGCGCAAAAATAGCGAATTCGCAATTGTGTGAGGCCTGACAAGGGCGGACAACCTTCGATTTCCGGAGGCGCCGGGTAGTTTTTCCCTAGACCGCCTTGCCGCGCTTTTTTATTTACTCGCAACTCATCGTGTCATAGAATGGTGGGGCTTATATGACGCCTCAATCGCAGCCCGCCTTCTGCTCAGAATGCGGGCGGCCCACACCGCCCGATCAACTGGCGCGCTTTGGCGACCGGCTTGTCTGCCCTTACTGCAAGGATCTGTACGCGCAAAAGCTACGCGAAGGCGTAGCGCCGGCATATACGGCGCAGTACGCCGGCTTTTGGATCCGCTTCGTTGCCTATCTGATCGAAGTAGTAATCCTGCTGGTGGTGGAAAGCGTGGTCAATCTTGCAATTTTCGGAACCATGATAACCAGCGTAGGCGGTTTTACGCCCGGGCAGCCGATGCCCATGGAACAATTGGCTCCGATATTCGCCCGCATGGGCGCGAGTATCTTGACCAACACGGTAATCACCGCCGCGTACTATACCTTTTTCGTGGGCTACTTCGGCGCTACGCCTGGCAAGCTTGCGTTAGGTCTCCAGGTGGTCCGGCCGAACGGCGCAAAGGTAGGATATGGCCGCGCGCTGGGCCGCTATTTCGCATCAATCCTAAGCGCGATCATACTGGGTATCGGATACCTGTTGATTGCTTTCGATTCGGAGAAGCGCGGCTTGCATGACATGATCTGCGACACGCGGGTAGTGAAGACGCGAGTTTAGTTCCGCATGTCCGTTCCGTGCGCACGCTGCTCCATGCCGCTGCCGAAATTGACGCTGGCGGCTGGTGGCGTAACCACCTGTTCCATCTGCCATGCCGCCAATCAGGTACTGCTTTATCCGGCCTTGGTTGCGCAACGGCCTGCAGCCGCGGGTGAAGCCGCGGCGGAAGGCGAAAGCGCCTGCTTCGATCACCCGGGAAAACGTGCGGTCGCGGCATGTAATCAGTGTGGCCGGTTTGTTTGTCAGCTCTGCGCCATCGAAATGGAAGGCGGAGTGTGGTGTCCTTCGTGCGTGGCCATGGGCGCCGGCCGCGCCAGAACTGCGCGCGCGGAGCCTTCGCGAACGCTTTACGATTCGATCGCGCTTACGGCGCCCTTGGGCGCGTTCCTCATCTGGCCGCTCACATTCATCGCCGGACCGACGTCCGTAGTGCTCTCGATTGTGAAGTGGCGGCAGCCGCTAAGCCTGGTACGGCATAGCCGCTGGCGCTTCGTCGCCGCGATCATTTTGGGCTTAGCGGAAACCATCGGGTGGATCGCGATCATTTTCTTCGTCATCGCGCGGCTCACGCGAGGAATTTCCGTCGGGAGCGGCGCCGGTAAATGACCCCGGAAAACTCCATCGAGTATCGCCGCCTGCCGGGCCGGTTACGCGGCTTGATTCGCGGCTCCAGCGTGTGGGCGGCTTCGGATCATTTGTTGCTGGTGCGGTCATACCGCTTTCGCGAGGAATACAAACGGTTCTACTTTCGCGATGTGCAGGCCATTGCTGTCGCGGACGCACCGCGCTTTCACATCTCGACGCGCTCGCTGTTGATTGGCTGGATCTTCTGGATCATCGCCGGGATCGGCATGACGAGGGCGCCGGCCGCTGGTACCGTAATAGCTTGCGTGGTCTTTGGCGTATTGATCCTGGCGTGGATTGGTATCTCCTGGTTCGCGAGTTGCCGGTGCCGCATCTACACGGCCGTGAGCAGCGACGAGTTGCCATCCGTCTACCGGCGTTGGACAGCGCGCGACTTTTTGGACGAAGTAAACCTGCTGATCACGGGTACTCAAGGCACGCTGCAAGAATTGCCGGCTGAAGCGCTGGACGAACGCGGCGTAGGTCCCGCAACGCCTCGCATCGCGGAGGAACAGGCCGCGGCGGCGGAAGCGTACATGCCTCCGCGTACCATCGTTTCGGATCTGTTGATTGTCACGCTGCTTGCCGATGCGGCCCTGCGCCTTGTGCCGCTGCATTCGCCGGTAGCCGTTCGCTGGGTTTCGGTCGGCACGGTGCTGGCACTGATGGCCGCAGCCGTAGGGGTGATGGTGCAGCGGCATAGAGGACTGATTCGGGCCACCATGCAAAAGCTGGCGATTGCGGCGGTGGTGCTGCTGGGTATGGGCTACTACGCGCAGGCGCTGGCAGGCGGCATGATCGCGGGCATAGCAGCCGGCCGAACGCATTCGAAAACGATTCAGGTAAGTTTGAATGACCCGCAGGTTCCGGTTGTTAACCGAGTGCGTGCGAGCCTGGAGGCGGCGCTCGGCATCGTGGGAATCGCGCTGTCGTTTATGAGTCATCGGGCGGCGCCAAATGCGCCATTGGAATAAGCTTGTGGATGAACATGGCCGCGCTTGACGTTCACCAGCGCTGTTGGAACCATGAGGCGCGCGAGGCGGTGTGCCGCTGCGTCTCGTGTTCGCGCAGCTACTGCCGCGAGTGCGTTTCAGAGCACGAGGGCCGTTTGCTCTGCGCTGCGTGCCTGGCCTTGACGGGCAAGGCGAAGTCTGCGCGCCGCAGC
>DATAUH010000010.1:0-5228 GCA_036268375.1 Bryobacteraceae bacterium
TGATAGCTGCGCTGTTGGCGAGTTTCCTTCCCGCGTGGCGCGCCAGCCGTGTGGATCCGATACGCGCGTTGCGGCAGGAGTAGGAAGTTTTACAGTGGGGTGATTGCCGTTCGACGTAGTCCTGAGAGTTACAACATGCGCTGCCGGTATTATAACTCGTGAAAGCGTCATGAGTATCAAGCTCGGCCGTATCTTTGTGAGTGTGATTCAATGCGCAAGAATGTCCGAGTCCCCGTCCTATCTTCCTTTTGTCCGCTCTTTTGGTCCTAATTCGTTGGTGCAATGCTCAGCTGAATTTGTTGTTTTTCCGGGCGATCTTGTGGCGCGGTAGCAGTTCGCCTGATCGCCACTTCACGGCCAGTGAACCGGGAACTGGTAAACGCCACGCCTTCACAGTGAACCTCGTTGGCGAGAACACGTAAGGCCTGCAATGTTTTGCCTTCCCACGAAAGGAGCGCCGTAGTTCGAGAACGTGTGGGCGTCTTCACCCTCGGCGAAGGGTGAGAGCGCCACCCGATCGCAACATACGGCATACTAGACACGGAAGCGCCGTAGAGTTTTGGCATTGGTTGGCGCCTAGAGATTGTGGACTGTGGACGCAACGGGCGTCGGAGATGTGGCATGGATAAGCGCTCCTCGGATGTTCCGAATGACAAAGTGATCGAGGCGATACTCGCCCGCAACCCGGTCGTAGCGGGCGCTTGTGAGCTCGATTTATTGCTGTTTTTGTATAGACATCCGCGAACACTCTTAACCAACGAACAACTCGCTGCGTTTGTGGGATACGACACGAAGCAGATCGCCAGAGCGATGGATGCTTTCATCGGAGCAGGGCTTCTCGAGAGAAAGCAAACTTCGTTGCACGCGGCACGAATGTACCTTCTCCTCCTCGAAAGCCCCCAAACAGGAGGGCTCCAGACGCTTCTGGACCTCGCTTCCACACAGCAGGGCCGCCGGGATATCCTCCAGATTATGATTTCTGGCGGATCTGACCGGCCAGCCAATGGCCAGGTTAAGCGGAGGCTGCATGCCATCGCCTAACTCTGTAATCAAGGAGCGCTTGAATGCCTCAGCGTGATCTCGTTAAGACCGGCATCTCTGGTCTAGACGATATTTTGAATGGAGGCATTCCACGCGGCAATGTGATCCTCGTAGAAGGGGCGATCGGCACCGGCAAGACAACCATAGGGGTGGAGTTCATCTTTCGCGGCGCGAGTGAGTTCGACGAACCCGGCATTATTGTTCTGTTCGAGGTGTCGCCAGACAAGCTGATGCGGGATGCCCGGCAGCTCGGCTGGAATCTTGAAGAGCTCGAGCGGCGAGACCGGTTGAAAATCGTGTTCACCACCCGCGATGTCTTGCGGCAGGAGCTGCAGCAAGCCGACAGCGTCCTGCTGGAAGAGGCAGCGAAAATCGGCGCGAGGCGTATTTTTGTCGACGGTGTAGGCCGATTGGTGGGTGGCAACGGCACGCCCGAAGCGCGCTCGGGTTTTCATGTGTTCACCGAGGGTTTGCAACGAGAGAACCTTACGGCCATTCTGGCGGTCGAAGCGTCGTCTCACAATGGCAATGATAATGTCAATGGCGTATCAATGCCGGAGGAATCGATTGCCGATAGCGTGATCCGGCTTCGGATGGAGGACTCGTACCGCGCTATCACCCGATCGATTGAGGTCGTGAAATCGCGCGGGCAGGACTTTCAAATGGGCCGCCACACGTTCCGGATCATAGACGGTCAGGGCGTTCAAGTCTACCGCCGCGTGCAGGCGCCCCGCAGGAGCGGGCGCGACCAGGCTGCCGTCATGGATCGTATCACCCGCGTATCCACAGGAACCCCAGGCCTGGATGAACTTGTAAACGGCGGGTACCTCATCGGCAGCACTACTGTAATAGTCGGGATTTCGGGTGTCGGTAAGAGCGTAATCGCTCTTCAGTACATTGCCGAGGGGGCACGGCGTGGGGAGCGCAGTTTGATGCTGAGTCTCGACGAACAGGTTCCGCAGATCACGCGCAACGCGGCAAGCATTGGTATCGACCTGGAAGATCTGATAAAAAACGGCTTGGTTCGTGTGGAATATGACGCGCCTCAGGAAATCGAGGTGGATGTTCATTTTCATCATATTGAACAGCTGGTGCGCGAATTCAAACCACGACGGGTGGTCTTCGACAGCCTTTCCACCTATGGCTCGACTCTTGGCACGACAGGCCGCATTTTTCGCGATTTCTTCCATGCCTTAATAGCGCTCATGAAGGAGTCTGAAATTGCAGCCGTGTACAACCACGAAAATCCGGAGATGCTGGGGATGGCTTCCATGATGGGCGAATTTTCGATGAGCTCGCTGGTAGACAATATCATCCTGATGAACTGGAGCGAGCTTGGCGACACCTTTCGCCTGGGGATGACTATCGCGAAGATGCGGGCTAATCCAGTGAACAGGGTCACCCGGGAATGTGAATTTGTCAACGGTGAAGGAATGCGGGTGCTGCCGCGAGTGCTGCCCGGATCTCATCTGCCGTTCTCCCGCTATGCCGGTCTGATTTCGCGTGCGCCCGTGCGCCGCACCCGGAACAGAGCCGAAGGAGTGGATCCTGATGAGGACCGCAGCGAGTAGCCCGCTGTTCGGTTCCGATCACTGGAGCCGAGCGTTGGAGAGTTATGCCAAGGCTACGCAGCTCACGATAAAAATGTTTGACGTTGATGCCGCACAAATCTTGGGCCCGGTGCATGCCACGCCTTTGTTTCAGTTGTTCGAGGAAAAAGGCTACGACCCCGGAATATTCATGGAGTGCGCCCAGCGCTGCCTATCGCAGACGACCGACGTTCGCCCCGCGGTAATGGTCTCCGAGTTTTGTGGCCTCGCCGTCATCGGAACTTCGCTTGTACTCGACGACCAAATTGTTGGAGCGGCGGTTGGAGGATACGTCCTCGTAGATTTTTGTCAGGCGTCAGAAGCTCAGCGTCTGGCACAAAATTCCGGTATCAAGTTTGAACGGCTTTGGCGGGTCACGCGTGAGCAGAAGCCCGTTCCTAAACAGCGGCTGCTGTTAGATGGCGAACTCCTGCAAGTCCTCGGGGACGCCATACTAAAAGAGAACAGCCGCACTCGCCAATACGGAACGGCCTTGAGCCAAACCGAAGCACAGCTCCGCGCGCTCACCGCGCGTTTATTAACTTCGCAAGAAGAGGAACGCCGTCGCCTGGCTCGGGAACTACACGACGATGTGATTCAGAGAGTTGCTGCCTTGCAGAATCAAGTTGTACGCCTTCGACTAGGGGCAGAGGGGAGCGTCGATGGAAGAACCGATAAAGAGCTGGAGGTTATCGAAAACGGGTTAGCGACGATGGCGGACGACATGCGAAGCCTCTCCCATGGTTTGCATCCCAGCATTCTTGATGATCTCGGTTTGGAGGCCGGGCTCAAACAACTAGTCGATGCGTTTAGAGAACAAACGTCGCAGAGCGCTCAGTTCAAGGCTCAAGATATCCCGAATACAATTCCCCAGGTTAACGCGACAACGCTGTACCGCATTGCACAAGAGGCGCTAAATAATGCCCGTAAGCACGCAGTCAATTCCTCCGTTGTGGTGACCCTCAGCGGGTCTTCAACGGAACTTCGGCTTATGATCGAAGATGACGGGCCCGGCTTCAATTCCAGCCACACTGCCCGTGGTCTCGGGCTTATAAGTATGAGAGAACGAGCGGATCTGGTCGGAGGCCGGGTAATCGTCACGGGCCGCCCGGGACGTGGGACGCAAGTAGAGGCAATTATTCCCATGTGCGAGAACCTGTAATGCGGGCCCGGCTTGTCATCGCTGAAGACTACGAGCCAACCCAATACATCTTGCGCCGACTTCTGGAACCTCATTATGACGTCGTAGCAGTTGTCGGCAATGGGAGGGCGCTCCTCGAAGCTGTTGAAGGGCAGCACCCAAACATTGTTCTATTGGATATTTCCATGCCCATAATGAACGGAATGGTTGCGGCCAAACGCCTTACGGAAGCGCATCCTGAGGTGAAAATCCTATTCATTTCGTCTCATGCGGAAAGGGTCTACATAGAGGAAGCGTGTAAGGTCGGCGCTTCCGGATACCTTCTGAAGAACTATGTTGAACGCGAGTTATTGAACGCTATCGATTACATCTTGTCGGGTGGTACTTACGGCCTTACGGAGAGTCGTGATCAATGATGGCGCAACACTGCTTTGGTTTAAGCCGCTACTATTCGTCTCGAAGCCCGTCCGAATCGCGGCTGGTTCCCGTAACGGAAGATTGACGCTGGCCTAGTCCGCTGGACACCGTTCAAAGTATATTGAACCCACACTGAACCAGTTGCAGTTTCTGCCGCGGCCTGCGGGCGCGTATCCACCGCCTTCTCACGCGCTCGCCACCGTCATGTGTGAGAAACGCAGGCTGATCTTGCGTGGGGACGCGTCGCTTGGTGGCAGACCGAATCATCATCGCACGCCGCAGGGCGGGGTGAGGATTTCATGACGGCCAAGGTTTGCCGCCGGCCCAGCGCGATGCCATCACTCATATCTGAGAGCCGCGACTGGATCGAGTTTCGCCGCACGATGCGCCGGCAAGCCGCTGGCAAGGAGCGCCGCGCAGAGAAAAACTGCGATCGCTGTGCCGATGACGAGCGGATCCGATGGGCCGGTTCCGAAAAGAAAAGACTGCGTGGTTCGCATCAAGACAAGCCCTCCCGCGGTTCCAGCCAGCAAACCGCCGATGATTGTCCCCAGCAGCTCCTTCAACACAAGGTTATAGATTGAAGACCGCTGCGCGCCGAGCGCGGTACGAATCCCGATCTCTCGGGTCCTCCGCGTCACCGAGTGATTGAGCAGGCCGAACAGTTCGGTGGCGGCCAAAATCAAGCCGATCGCCGCAAATGCGCCTCCAAGGGCGGCCAACAGGCGTTCGGTTCGAATGGTGCTTCCGACTTGGTCCGCGAGCGTAGTGACGTCCCGTACTCGCAGCCCAGTCCCCACGGCTCCGGCCTCGCGCTGGGCCAGTTTCCATACGGACACGGCGTCCAGCGTCGAGCGCACGTACAGCGTGAACGCGCGAGGCGGCTTCATGGGCATGTACGCGATCGGCTCAGGTCCATTGCGCAGGCTGCCGAAGTGCGAGTTGGCGGCGACTCCTACGATTTGGTGACGCACGCCGTCATCGCGCTGGAACTCTCTTCCAACAACGGACTCTTCGCCGAAGTAGCGTTGCGCAAATGC
>DATAUH010000011.1:0-9706 GCA_036268375.1 Bryobacteraceae bacterium
ACCAACCACGACGGACGATGCGAAACCACCATCTTCAGCGGTTGCGACGCGTGCGCCGCCAAGTCCGCCTGCAAAAACGCCGTGTCTTCCTGCGGCATCTCGTCGGATCGGCTGTTGTCCAGTACCGTCACATGCAGTTGCGCGGAATCGAAGCTGTACCGCAGCGGGCGCTTCGTAAACCGCGTGTAAAGCTGCTCCGAAGCCGCCGACCACACATCGTGATTCCCCGCCGCCGTATAGAACGGGATCTTCGCGTACGGCCCCAGAATCTTCAAAAACTCGCGCCATTCGCTCTCCGCTGTCGCGTCGTTCAATCCCTGAATCGAATCGCCCGTCGTGATCACAAATCTCGGATTCTCGCCCGCAATCTGCTTCCACAACTGTTCGTAAACGCCGGTCACGGCCTCGCCCGTACGATCGCCCAGCAGCACAAAGCGGAACTCATCGGCCGCGCGCGCCGCGCCCGCGCCGGCCATCAGCAGCGCCACAGCCAGCCCGATGCAATTCTTCAAGTGCCGCACAGTTAACATCATTCTCGCAGCTATGATAGAGTCGCATAAATAGGAGGGGGATCGTTGTTTTACCGGCCTATGTTGTTGGTAGCGGCCGCCCTGTCAATCGGCGGCGCCCTGGAAGCCCAAACCGCGAAGATCGATTTTGAACGGCAGATCCGCCCCATCCTCTCGGAAAACTGTTTTCAATGCCATGGTCCGGACGCGGACGGCCGTCAGGCCAACCTGCGCCTCGATCAGCGCGAGACCGCCTTCGCCGCGCGCCCGCACGGCGCGCCCCTCGTCGCCGGCAACTCGGCGGGCAGCCTGCTCTACAAGCGCATCACCGAGCCCAACGCCGCTCTGCGCATGCCGCCGGCCTATTCGCGCCGCAGCCTCACTCCCGACCAGATCGCGCTCCTCAAACGCTGGATCGATGAAGGCGCCATTTGGAAAGAGCACTGGTCCTTTCAGCCGCCCGTGGAGCCGAAGCTCCCGTCCGTCACCAACCCCGCGTGGCGCAGCCCCATCGATCGTCTCCTGCTCGCCAACCTGGAAGCCAAAGGCCTGGCGCCCGCGGCGGCTGCCGATTCGCGCACTCTCATCCGCCGCCTCGCGCTCACGCTCACAGGTCTTCCGCCCAAGCCTTCCGAAGTCGAAGCCTTCCTCGCCGACACCGCGCCCGGCTCTTATGAGCGCATGGTCGATCGCTATCTCGCCTCGCCCCACTATGGCGAACAGCGCGCGCACTACTGGCTCGATGCCGTCCGCTACGCCGATACCAACGGCATCCACTTCGACAACTACCGCGAAATCTGGCCTTACCGCGATTGGGTGATCTCCGCCTTCAACCGCAACGAGTCCTACAAGCAGTTCTCCATCGATCAAATCGCTGGCGATTTGCTTCCCAATCCCACTCTCGATCAGCAGATCGCCACCGGCTTCCAGCGCAACGGCGTCACCACCAACGAAGCCGGCATCATCGAAGACGAGTACGCCGAAATCTACGCCAAAGACCGCGCCGACACGTTCGGCTCCGTCTTCCTCGGCCTCACCGTCGGCTGCGCAACTTGTCACGATCACAAGTTCGACCCCATCCTGCAAAAAGATTTTTACGCGCTCGGCGCTTTCTTCCGCAATACCCCGCAGCGCATCATGGATGGCAACACTTCCGATCAGCCTCCCTTTGTGGTTGTCCCTCGCGAACAGGACCGCGCGCGCTGGGCGCAGATTCAAACCCGCGAGACGGCCCTCGCAAAAGAGCTTTCGCACGCTCGTGATGCGGCCGCCGAGCCTTTCAGCTCATGGCGGAGCGAACAGGTCGAACCCCCCACCCCAATCGACCCCAAAGACATCATCTACACCGCGGACCTAAACACGCTCTCGATGAGCGGCGCCGATCTGAAAATCGACGAAGCTCCGGTCGGCGGAGATCGCGCTCTCTTCTTCACCAAGAGCGGCGGCGCAAGCGACCCCAAGCCGCCCAAGCCCGACTCCGAAAAGCCCTTCAGCATCGCCGTCAGCTTTCTCAGCCCAAAGGGCGGCAACTACAACATAGCCGCGCAGCAAAATTCCAAAGAGAAAAACCGCGGCTGGGTGCTCGATGCCAGCAATCATCTCGCCAGCTTCCGTTTGATCGGCGATGGCGGCGACAGCATCGAAATTCGCGCGGCGCTCGATGAAATCCGCCCCGCTACCTGGAACTATATCGTTGCAACCTACGATGGCTCGCGCGCGCAATCTGGCCTCGAACTTTACCTCAACGGACAGGCCATCGCCACGCAGGGTCGCAACAACGCCAACACCAAGTTGAACGGCGGAATCTCCGTCGACGACCCGCTCACTCTCGGCAAATCCCTCGCTGACGGCGCCATTGCTGATTTCCGTATGGCCGATCGCGTCATTACCAAGTCCGAAGCGCAGCTTTGGGGCGATGGCGAACTCGCCCGTTTCCTCCTGCACGATTACGCGCCCTACAAGGCGCTCGCGGCAGAGCAGGAAAAACTCGATCACGACGCCCGAGAGATCCTCCTTCACGCCGCCACCACGCCCGTCATGCAGGAGCGCACTGATCAAAAGCCGTTCGCTTACACGCTCTATCGCGGCGCCTATGATCAGCGCCGCGAGCGCGTCGATGCAGCCACTCCCTCCGCGCTTCCGCCCATGCCCGCGTCGCTCCCGCGCAATCGCCTCGGCTTGGCGCAGTGGCTATTCTCGAACGGTCAGCCCCTCACCGCGCGCGTCGCCGTCAATCGCATGTGGCAGGAGATCTTCGGCATCGGCCTGGTACGCACCGCCGACGATTTCGGCAGCCAGGGCGAACCGCCCGTGAATCAAAAGCTCCTCGATTGGCTCGCTGTCGATTTCGAGCGCAGCGGCTGGGACGTGAAACGTTTCTACCGTCAAATCCTGCTCTCGGCCGCATATCGCCAAAGCGCCGCCACCACGCCGGAGAAACTCAAGCTTGATCCCGAAAACCGCCTGATTAGCCGCGGCCCCCGTTTCCGCATGGATGCCGAAATGTTGCGCGATTACGTGCTCGCTTCAAGCGGCATGCTCGCGCCGCAAGTCGGTGGCCCCAGCGTGAAGCCCTATCAACCCGATGGCGTTTGGGAGGCCGTCGCCATGCTTGGTTCCAACACGCGTTTCTATAAACAGGATGCCGGTTCCGGCCTCTATCGCCGCTCCCTGTACTCGCTATGGAAGCGCGCCGCGCCGCCCGCATCGCTCGAAATTCTCAACGCGCCCACGCGTGAAAGCTGCACCATTCGCCGCGAGCGTACCGATACGCCGCTGCAGGCGCTTGTTACCATGAACGACGTCCAATTCGTCGAAGCCGCGCGCACCCTCGCTGGTTCGTCCATGGAGAATAGTCTCGCATTTTCCGCGCGTCTGGCGTACCTCTCGTCGCACATTCTCATGCGCCCGCTCGCGCTTCCGGAGCAGGCCATCGCGCGCAAAGCCTACGATGATTTCGAGCATTACTACGCCGCTCACCCGGACGATGCGCACAAACTTCTCGATTTCGGCGAGCGCAAGGGCGACCCCGGCCTGCCCGCATCGCAATACGCCGCGCTCACCATGCTAGCCAACCAGATGTTTAACCTCGATGAGGCGTTGAACCAATGAACGACAAGCGCCGCCTGCTACTGCCGGATGAGGACGGCCACTATTCCTCCGAATCTCTCGCCATGGATCGCGCACTCCGCCGCGCCCTTCCGCAAGGCAGCCATCCCATAGATTCCCTCGCCCGCGAAATCGCCGAACGCGAAACCCGCCGCCGTTTCTTCTCGCGTGCCGCACGCGGCATCGGCGCCCTCGCGCTAGGCTCGCTCGCGGCCGAGAATTCCCGCGCCGCCAGCGCCGAACAGAAGGCCATAGGCGGCCTTCCCGGCCTGCCCAACTTCGCGCCCAAGGCGAAACGCTGTCTCTACTTCCATCTCGTCGGCGCGCCGCCGCAGATGGAGACCTTTGACTACAAGCCCAAAATGGCGGACATGTTCGATAAGGACCTGCCCGAATCCATACGCAACGGTCAGCGCCTCACCACCATGACCAGCGGCCAGACGCGCTTCCCCATCGCGCCCTCCGTTTTCAAGTTTCAGCAATACGGCAAGTCAGGCGCCTGGGTCTCCGATCTCCTGCCCTACACCGCGCGCATGGTAGACGACATCGCCATCGTCCGCAGCATGCACACAGACGCCATCAATCACGAACCGGCTCTAACGTTCTTCCAAACCGGCCAGATGGTCGCCGGCCGTCCCTGCATGGGCGCATGGCTCAGCTACGGACTCGGCAGCATGAACCAAAGCCTGCCCACGTTCGTCGTCCTTCAGGCCAATCACAAAAATCCCAAAGCCAACGTCCAGGCAATCTCCGCCCGCATGTGGAGCGCCGGTTTTCTCGGCGGCCAATATGCAGGCGTCACTCTGCGCAGCACCGGCGACGCCGTGCTCTTCCTCAACAACCCCGATGGCGTCCCCTCCGAAATGCGCCGCCGCATGCTCGATTCACTCGCGCAAATGAACCAGCTTGAGTACGCCAAGCTTGGCGATCCCGAAACCCGCACCCGCATCGCGCAGTACGAGATGGCGTTTCGCATGCAAAGCTCCGCGCCCGAATTAACGGATCTTTCAAAGGAGCCCGACAGCACCTTCACCGCATATGGCGAAGACTCCCGCACGCCTGGCTCCTTCGCGCAGTCCTGTCTCATGGCGCGCCGTCTCGCCGAGCGCGGCGTCCGTTTCGTGCAGGTCTACCACCGCGGCTGGGACGTTCATGGCGACCTCCCCGAGGTCCTCGCCAGCCAGTGCAAAGAGGTCGATCAAAGCATGTACGCGCTCGTGCAAGATCTGAAACAGCGGGGCATGCTCGACGATACGCTCGTCATCCTCGCCGGCGAATTCGGCCGCACCATCTACTGCCAGGGGAAGCTCACGCAAACCAATTACGGCCGCGATCACCACCCGCGCTGCTTCTCACTGTGGATGGCCGGCGGTGGCATCAAAGGCGGAGTCGTCCACGGCGAAACCGACGAGTTCAGCTACAACATCACGCAGGACCCCGTGCACGTGCGCGACTTCCAGGCCACCATCCTGCACCTGTTCGGCATCGATCACGAGCGCTTCTCGTATCAATACCAAGGCCTAGACGTGCGCCTCACTGGCGTCGAAAAAGCTGACGTCGTGAAACAGATTCTCACCTAACGCGGCTCTCCGCCCGCCGGATGAAACGGCCGCGCGCCGGAGCCCGCATCGCCAGTCCCAGGCTCCGCCGTATCCATTTGGAGATTCACAACCACCGGATCCTGGCCGCTGCGCACCACTACCGCCTCGCACACCTCTGACGCCAGCGCATTCATCTCCTGATGCGGCACATACGGCGGCACAAAAATGAAATCGCCCGGCCCTGCTTCATCGCTGAACTCCAACCGGTCTCCCCACCGCATCCGCGCCCGTCCCCGCACGATATACAACACCGTCTCCAATTCGCCGTGATGGTGCGGCCCTGTCTTTGCATTCGGCTCCACCACCACGGTGCCCGCCCACAGCTTGCTTGCGCCGGTCTTCGCGTTCGTAATCGCGGCCGCCCGCGTCATCCCCGGCGTCTGCGGCGTATTCGAATCCAACTCGCCCGCGCGCACAATCTTCACTCCGTGGTTCAGCCAGTCCATTGTCTAAAGATAGGTCAAGCCGCCACCTGGCGCCACTAGTCGTCGCCCCAATCACTTTTAACCTTGCTTAACATGCTTCCGGTTATCGGGGGCCGTCAACAATTGTGAACCCACGAAGCGATGAATTTTTTTTCCTCCGATCGAATTCTCCACAACCTTGCGCGCATGCTGCTCCTATTGCTGCCGGTATTGCAAGTCCCCCTCGCATCGGCGCATCTCCAGCCAACCACTCTCGCCGAAATGGACGTAGGCGCCGGCAGTGTCGCAATGACCCTGCGTATTCCGCTCAGCGAATTGGAGCTCGCCTTCGGACACAACGTTACTCATAACCCGCAGCAGACCCTCCCTATGTGGGAAGCGCCCTTTCGGGAGTATCTGATCCAGCACATTCGCCCCACTACTTCCGCCGGCCAACCGTGGACGGTCCAAATCCTGCATATGAACGTGGAAAGCGCCGTTCAAACGCAAAGCGGCCCATTCCAGGAAGTGACGGTGCAAGTTGCCCTCACGCCCCCCTCTTCTGCCAGCGTACGGGATTTCATTCTGCACTACGACGTAATCATGCACCAGGTGGTCACGCACAAGGTCCTGGTTTCGATTCGAAGCGACTGGGCCGGAGGCAGCCTGGAACCCGTCCAAGTGGGCCGGATTGCCGTGGATACAGGCGCCGGCACGATTGCGCCGCTCGCGATCCACCTGGGCTCGGGCAGTTCGTGGGCAGGTTTCAAGGCGATGGTCAGCCTGGGCATGCAGCACATTCGCGAAGGCTCCGACCACTTGCTGTTCATTCTCGTTCTCTTATTGCCGGCCACTCTCACATGGAAGGCCGGCCGTTGGGCAAATTATGGGGGCGGCCGCTACAGTTTTGTACGCCTGCTCAGAGTAGTTACAGCGTTCACCTTCGGCCATTCGATAACGCTGCTTGCTGGAACGCTGCACTGGCTTCAGTTGCCCCCACAGCCGGTTGAGGTAATGATCGCATTCTCTATTCTGGTGACTGCAGTCCATGCGATGCGGCCCATTTTCCCGGGCCGGGAGCAGCAGGTCGCCGCTGCGTTCGGTCTCATCCACGGACTTGCCTTCGCCGCCGTGCTGGCGGAGCTGCATTTGTCTGCGGGTCCACTGGCGCTCAGTGTTCTGGGTTTCAATCTGGGCATCGAGATGATGCAACTCTTCGTCATTTCCTTGACCATCCCATGGTTCATTCTGCTCAGCCACACGGCTGCGCACCAGTGGGTCCGTTGCGGCGGCGCCGTGTTCGCCGCCATCGCTTCGGTCGGGTGGATAGTAAACCGCATTTCGGGCCATTCCAACATCATCGAGCGCGGCATGAATTCGGTAACAACCCTCGCCCCTTTGGGAATTCTGATTTTGGCGCTTGTCGCCATACCCGCATACTCATACACCCTCCTTCGACCGTCTTCCGCCGGTCTCGAAGAAAGAGCATAAATGAAAAGCAATCAATTCGTCATACCAAAGAGATCTCTCCAGGCCCTGCAACATTCGGGCGGCAGATTTCTCGTCCCGATGCTTGCCCTCCTGTCCTTGGGCGTAGCCACGAATTTCTTGATCGGTCTGCGCGCGGCCGATACGCGAACAGACCCCGCCATCACTGCCGGCAACGCTCTCAATCGACGCCTGCTGGCCGCCAGTTCGCGCGACGTGCAGGCGAACGTGAATGACGTCGTCACCAGCGCGCTGGCGTTCGAAGCCCTGCTGACCACCGCTCAACAGGGCGTCCTGCAACAGGCTTACACCCCTACGCTGGCCGAAAAGTGGTCCAATCTCCCGTGCGCAAATACATGCCGTAACGGCATCGGCCTTGGCACGCTCACTTCGACCCAACTTACGGCCGCTCTCGCAGTGATTCAAGCCGCCACATCCGCTGCCACCAATGAAGGCCTCGACAAGTTTCAGCAGATCCGAATGGCCGACGATGTTCTAGCGGCTGCTCAAGGAAGTGGTGGAGGCGGTTCCGGCGGCGGAGGCGGCCCGGGCGGTGCTGCCGGAGGCTATGGTTCCGGCAATTACTACCTCTCGTTTCTTAACGCTCCCTCCACCACCGGGGCATGGATGTTGCAGTTCGGCGGACATCACTACGCGGCCAACATCAGCTTCAACGAGGGCCACGTTGTTTCCACAACGCCCTATTTCTATGGTCTTGAGCCGCTCACCTTCACCACTAACAACACAACATATACGCCCCTCGTCCTCGAGCATGACGCCATGACAGCCATGCTGGCTTCGTTCTCCGACACGCAACTCGCCGCCGCCAAGCTCTCTCAGACCTTCAGTGACTGCACCATGATCCCCGGCGAGACCGAAGGCGGCACTGGAACATTTCCCTCAACCAAGGTGGGGATTGCCGTCAGCACTCTTTCGAGCGCTCAGCAGCAACTCGTGATGGCGGCGATGCAACCGTGGATTCAGAACATGACTGCTACCGTCGCCGCGAATCTGCTCGCAACTTACCAGAACGAGCTGAGCGGAACCTATGTCGCCTGGACGGGAAGCGGAACCTCCGGCAATGCTAGCTCCTTCCTCAATACCAACACCAACTACGTTCGCATCGACGGGCCTAGCGTCTGGATCGAGTTCATCTGTCAAAACGGCGTTGTATTCGCGAACCAGATTCACTACCACAGCGTCTGGCGAGACCACCAGCGCGACTACGCCAAGGATCTCAGTCTCACCGTACCGCTCGATTCAACCACATCGACGGCTGGAGCCGCAGTCGTCACTTCTGCCGCAAGTTATGCCGCGGGCTCGCTCGCGCCCGAGGCCATCGGCACTCTGTTCGGTACTGCGCTCGCGTCCAGCGCCGCTTCGGCCAGTACAACTCCCTTGCCGACATCGCTTGGGAACGTACAAGTGCAAGTGACGGACTCCTCCGGTGTTTCGCGGCCGGCTCCTCTCTTCTACGTCTCGCCCACCCAGATCTCATTTCAGAACCCCGCGGGAACCACCACAGGCTCTGCGACTGTTACCGTGACCAACGGTTCGGCTCTCAGCCAAGGCGCCTTCACAATCCAAAACGTCTCGCCCGGACTCTTTGCCGCGAACGCGAATGGGCAAGGCGTTGCGGCAGCCATGGCGGTACTCGCCAAAGCCGATGGTTCTCAGGTAACAGAGGCTGTCCTGCAATTGAACTCTTCCACCAACCAATACGAAGCCGTACCTCTGACCGTCGCCTCCGGATCGGACCAGCTGTACTTGATCCTGTTCGGCACCGGTTTCCGCAATCGATCGTCGCTGGCGAATGTCAGTGTCACCGTCGGTAGCGCCAGTGCTCAGGTCACCTATGCCGGAGCCCAAGGATCCTACACAGGTCTCGACCAGGCCAATATTGTGATCCCCAGCAGTCTGGCCGGCAGTGGAAATGTGAACGTGGTCCTGACTGTCGATGGCGTTAGCAGCAATCCCGTCTCGATCAACATCAAGTAACCGTTCACCCAGGCGGCGCCGGATTCCGGCGCCGCGCCCATATTGTTACTTTCGCTGAAATATGGTTTGAACCACTGAGTTTTTGCCGCCGCTTTCCCCACCCGGACAGCGGTTCTCGTTTCCCTCTTCGGATTAATCCTGGTCATGCCATGGCGCATTCGCGAAGTCCGCGGCGCTGTTCTCCCTTAAAAAGATCATTATTCCACCGCTCGGCATGGCCACTGGCTTCTGCATGTTCGTCATGCCGGCCTTCGCGTACCGCTCACTTGGGCCGCCATCGCCATCTTCCTCGAGCCGTCGCGCTCGCCGATCCTCTGCTCGTCACGTCGCGCCTCGTCCGCCAGGGAGACATCATCCTGATGCAGCGCTCCAACGCCTTCTTTATCGTGATCATCGTGCTCGCCGCCATCCGCCTTCTCTCGCGCGGTTATCTCGATACCGTTCTCACGGTGGAGCGAATGCCCTTCGTAGACGCCCGTCTCCTGCTTGAGAAGTCCTACCTACCCAACTCTACGGGCCGCGAGCGGAACGGCGATAAGTTGCGGTCCGCCAATCCCTGTTACTTATACCTCTCCCAGCGGAGATGTAACTTTAATGA
>DATAUH010000012.1:0-3617 GCA_036268375.1 Bryobacteraceae bacterium
GGCAGCGTGGGGGCGTCTGGCGATCTGGCGCCGCTCGCGCACATGGCCCTCGTATTAATCGGCGAAGGCCAAGCCACCTTTGAGGGCGCGCTGCTTCCCGGCGCAACGGCTTTAGAACGCGCCGGTATCGAACCAATCACCCTGCATCCGAAAGAGGGCATCAGCCTGATAAACGGAACCCAGGCTATGCTGGCAATCGGATGTCTGGAGTTGGAAGCGGCCGAAATCCTGGTGGAATCCGCCGAAGTGATCGGCGCGATGACGCTCGACGCGCTGCGCGGCACGCCGCGAGCATTCGATCCGCGAATTCACGCTGCCCGGCCGCAAACCGGCCAGATCGCTTCGGCCGCGCGGCTGCGCGCGTTGCTCGAAGGCAGTGAGATCCGCCAATCGCATATCGGCTGCCAGCGCGTGCAGGATGCCTACTCGCTGCGATGCATTCCTCAAGTGCACGGCCCCGTTCGCGACGCTCTTACGGAAGCGCGCCGCGTTTTTCAGATCGAGATCAACTCCGCCACCGACAATCCGCTGGTCTTCGGTGACGAGATTCTCTCGGGCGGCAATTTCCACGGCGAATCGCTGGCCTTTCAACTGGATTTTCTTGCGGTGGCGCTGGCCGCGCTGGCCGGAATCTCGGAGCGCCGCATCGACCGGCTGGTAAATCCGGCTCTCAACGAAGAACTGCCGCCATTTCTCGCCGGCAACGCGGGCCTCGAATCCGGATTGATGATGGCCCAAGTGACCGCCGCCAGTTTGGTGGCCGAGAATCGCGTGTTCGCGCACCCAGCTTCACTCGGCTCCATCACCACCAGCGGCAATAAAGAAGATTTCGTCAGTATGGGCATGACCAGCGCGCTGAAACTCGAACGCATCGTCCGCAATACGCGCAATGTCCTCGCCATCGAAGCATTAGCCGCGGCGCGCGGGCTCGATCTGTCAGCGCCGCTCAAATCCAGCCAGCTACTGGAAGACGCCCGGGCGCGCATACACGCGGTCTCACCGCCCATCACCTCCGACCGTCCCTTCCACATCGACATCGCGGCGCTCTCGGAACTCATCGCCACCGGCCGCCTCGCGGATCTATGATTCGACGCGCCACCGACCGCGATGCCGAAGCACTCACGGGCATAATCAACCGAGCATTCGCCGTTGAAAAATTCTTTATCGACGCGGACCGCATCACTCTGGATCAGGTGCGCGAATTCTTGGACAAAGGCGCGTTCTTCGTTGCGCAAGACGACCAAATTCAAGCCTGCATCTATGTGGAATTGCGCGGCGAGCGTGCCTATTTCGGGCTTCTCTCCGTCGAACCCGCATACCAGCGCTCGGGACTAGGCAAGCAACTCATCGCGTTTGCGGAGAACTTCGCGCGCGAAGCCGGCTGCAGATTCATGGACATCAACGTAATCGATCTTCGAACCGAGTTGCCGCCCATTTACCGGAAGCTCGGATATTCCGTATCCGGCACATCACCGCTGCCGGACAGCATCCCAACCAAGCTTCCCTGTCACTTCATTCAAATGACGAAGCCGCTGTCTTAGGCGCCCTGCAGAACCCGCCGTCCCCATATCACCAAACCGAAACCCATCACTACCAGCAAGAGCGCCGACGGTTCGGGCGTTTGAGAGGCGCTGGCCACATCGAGGCTGACGTTGTCCAGGCCGGCTTCGTTGTCCGCCAGCACGGTATTGTTGACAAAATCGATCGTCGTGGACGCAGCCGTCGCCGTAAAATTTAAGGATTCCTGGGCCCAGTTGAGCTGATTGTTGGTGCTATTGTCGTTTGAGAAAGTCCCCGCCACCGTGCCATTCAGCAGCACTTGTAACGCGCTCGGGGATCCATAAGCGCTGACGCGGTCATCCATGTTTCCGAGGAAAAACGTCAGCATGTACTGCGTCCCCGGCGTCGTCGTCACAGTTTGTGAGATACCGCCATCCAGGCTGTTAAACGAACCGGTCAAATCGAGGCTCTGGTTACCATCTTGGGGCTGAAACGTGAGCGTGCCTAAGTTGCTCGATTCCGTATATGTGTTGGTAAGAATGAGCATGCAATTTGAGCCGCATGCGGATCCAGTTACCGTCCACCCCGGGAGACTTGTAGTATCGCCACCGGGCAGAATTGCGAAGGAGTTCGCGGCTGGATTCGTCTCGAAACTACCGTTGTTAATTAAGTTAGCGTGAGCGGCGGTGGTGGTAAGAAGTAAGAGTGCAAACGAAGTAACTTTCATCACTCGGCGTCTCCTCGTGAATTCTAGCGTGAGTCCCAGGGCGTATCAATCACAAATGCCGGCCCTCCGAGGCTGTTATGTACGGCGCCGCCCGCTACACTATTTTTAGATGCCCTCCCCGAGCGTGGAACTCCGCTCCGTTTCGAAAACCTACAAAGACAGCGCTCAGGAGGCCGAGGTACTGCACCGTGTGTCGCTCTCCATCTATCCGGGAACTGTTACGGCGCTTCTGGGCCGCAGCGGCTGCGGTAAAACTACGTTGCTAAACCTTGCGGGCGCGATGGATTTCCCCACGGCGGGTGAAGTGCGCATCGGCGGGCGTGCCACAAGTTCTCTCAACGATGCCGAACTCACGGCACTGCGTCGATCGCAAATCGGTTTTGTCTTTCAATCGTTTCAACTCCTGCCTACGCTGACCGTACTCGAAAACGTCGAACTGCCGCTGCTCTTGGCGCGCGCTCCACGCTCCGCCGAGACGGCGCGCGAACGTCTGCGCTGGGTCGATCTGGAAGCGAAGGTCGCCAGTTTTCCGTATCAACTCTCCGGCGGCCAAATGCAGCGGGTGGCAATTGCGCGCGCGCTGGCGCACTCACCCGAAATCATCATCGCCGATGAACCCACCGGCAACCTCGATACCGCCAGCGGCGGTCAGATCCTGAACCTGCTTCGCCGCAGCGCCGATGAACTAGGCGCGGCCGTGATCATGGCGACTCACAGCGCCGAAGCCGCGGCCATCGCGGATGTTCGCGTGAAAATGCGCGACGGGCGCATCGAAGAATGAAGCTGCTGCGCACGCTGATCCTGCGGCCTCTTGTTCGAGATCCGTTACGCACCGCTCTCACCTGGCTGGCGGTCGCTCTCGGCATAGCTGTAGTGGTCGCAATCGACCTTGCGGGTGACGCGGCGACCGGGTCGTTCCGCTCATCGCTTGAGACACTTGCCGGCAAAACCGACCTGGAGATTTCGGCGAACGGTGGGATTGAGGAGCAGTGGATCGGCCGGCTCGCGGCGCTGCCGATTAACGTCCATTTCGCGCCGCTGGTGGAATCGCAAATCTTGATACCGCGCATCGGCAGCATTCCGATCTATGGCCTGGATTTCATTTCCGAAGCGCAGTCGAATGGCGCCGGCGGCGAAGGTTCGCCGGAGCAACTAGAGCCGAACTACGCTGTGATTTCGAAACCGCTCGCCGATCGGCTTGACGCGCGCGTTGGCCAATCGCTCGCGGCCGTGATTGGCGGAGCGCCGCAGACGCTTCATGTCGGCCGCATCGTCGCGGGCTCCACCGATTTCGTGGCCGTGGACATCGCGGACGCACAGCAACTCCTCAGTCGCTTCGGGCGCTTGGACCGCATCGATGTCACAGTCGCGCCATCGGAAGACTTCGATC
>DATAUH010000013.1:0-4233 GCA_036268375.1 Bryobacteraceae bacterium
AGTTCACCTCAGTGGCGCAGGGTTTGGCTCTGGCCGCAAGAGAACGGACCGCTGGAGATAAATAAGGTCGTGAATCGCCGGCGAAGCGCGTCGTGCAAATCGCCGGACACTTAGCGTATTCTAGTGTTGATCGCACTCGCCCGTCGCAGCTGACCGAATCGGTCACCGCCCCGTAAGCCGCTGCCAGTGCTTACCAAACACCTGGGGGGATTTGCGCCCGTAGTTTCTTGGGCGGCTTGCCTGTGACGCAGCTTACAGCGGAATTGGACAATCGGGCGTCTTCACCTGCCGGTGCGACGCACTGCCCTTACTGCTCACTTCAATGCGGCATGCATCTGCACGCCGATGCACAAGATACATGGACGGTAAGCGAGCGCAACTTTCCCACGAACCGTGGAGGATTGTGCCAGAAGGGTTGGACTGCGGCCGAACTCCTGACGCATCCCGATCGGCTGACGGTTCCGCTAATCCGCGAACATCGAGATGAGCCGCTGCATGCGGCAGGCTGGCCAGAAGCATTGGATCGTATTGCGGCGGCGATCGCCAGCGTGCAGGAGAAATACGGCCGGGATGCGATCGGCGTGTTCGGCGGCGGCGGCCTCACCAACGAGAAGGCGTACCTGCTGGGTAAATTTGCGCGCGTGGCACTGCGGACTTCACAAATTGACTACAACGGCCGCTTCTGCATGTCATCCGCGGCGGCGGCAGGATTAAAAGCCTTCGGCATCGACCGCGGGCTGCCTTTTCCCTTGGCGGACATTCCGCATGCGCGGACGATTCTGCTGGCCGGCAGCAACCTGGCGGAGACGATGCCGCCGGTGATGCAATATTTTCAAGAGCAGAAGCGGCGCGGCGGCGCGCTGATTGTGGTCGATCCGCGCGCAACTCTGACCAGCGAATCGGCTACCCTGCATTTGCAAATCACGCCTGGAACCGATTTGGCGCTGGCCAACGGACTGCTCCACATCGCGATCAAAAAGGGTTACATCGACGCCGGCTTCATCGCCGAACGCACGACGAACTTTGACGCAGTTCGCCAGGTGGCCGCGAGTTACTGGCCGGGGCGTGTGGAACGCATCACGGGAGTTCCGGAGCGAGATCTGCAACGCGCCGCGACTCTTGTCGGCGAAGCCGGTTCCGCAATGGTGCTGAGCGCGCGCGGACCGGAACAGCAGAGCCACGGCGTGAACAACGTGCTGGGCTATATCAACCTCGCGCTGGCGTTGGGCAAGGCGGGCAGGCTTCATTGCGGTTACGGCTGCCTGACCGGCCAGGGCAATGGGCAAGGCGGGCGAGAACACGGGCAAAAGGCGGACCAGCTTCCCGGGTATCGGCGCCTGGACAATCCGGAAGACCGGGTCTTTGTGGCCGATGTCTGGGGCATCGCAGAGACGGACCTTCCGGCGCCGGGAAGATCGGCTTACGAGATGCTGGACACGCTTGGCTGCGACGGCGGAGTGCGCGCGCTGCTGGTATTTGGTTCGAACCCGGCGATCTCCGCGCCACGCGCTGCGCACATCGAGAGGCGCCTTGACGATCTGGATTTCCTCATGGTGTCGGACTTTTTTCTCTCCGAAACCGCGGAGCGCGCCGACGTTGTGCTGCCATCGGCGCAGTGGGCCGAGGAAGAAGGCACGATGACGAATCTGGAAGGCCGGGTGATTTACCGCCAGCGTGCGAAGCAGCCGCCGGCGGGCGTGCGCACAGATCTGGAGGTGTTGTCCGCGTTGGCCGACCGGTTGGGGCGCCGGACCGGGTTCCCATCGCAGGCTGAGGCGGTGTTCGAAGAACTGCGGCGCGCGTCTTCGGGAGGGGCCGCAGATTATGCAGGCATCTCTTATGAGCGGATTCGCCGGGAAGATGGCGTGTTCTGGCCGTGCCCCAGCGAGCAGCATCCGGGAACGCCGCGAATGTTTCTGGATCGTTTCGCCACGGCGGATGGCCGCGCGCGTTTTCACGCCGTCGAGTTTCAGCCGTCAGCGGAAGAGCCGGATCACGAGTACCCGTTGTACCTGACCACCGGCCGCACGCTGGCGCAATATCAGTCGGGTACGCAAACGCGGCGTATCAAGTCGCTGATGCGTGGCGCGGCGGAAGCATTCGTCCAGATTCATCCATCGATGGCGCGAACTTATGGGATCAGCGAGGGCGGCCAAGTACGCTTGACGACGCGCAGGGGAACGGCATTGGCTCGTGCGCGACTCAATGCGGGGCTGCGGATGGATACGCTTTTTATGCCATTTCACTTCGCGGGCAACGGCCGTGCCAACTTACTCACGAATCCCGCGCTCGATCCGCTCTCGGGCATGCCGGAATTCAAAGTTTGCGCTGTCCGGCTTGAAAAGGAAAATCCGTGCTAAAGACGCCGGCATTCATCCACAGCTGGTTTGCGGGCTTGAAGGAGATTGTGTAATGGGAGAGAAACGCAAGCTGGTTGTGATCGGCAACGGCATGGCCGGCGCACGGACGGTGGAGGAGATACTGGCGCGCGGCGGCGGCGACCGGTTCGACATCACCATGTTCGGCGAGGAGCCCACAGGAAACTACAACCGTATTCTTCTGTCGAACGTGCTGAACGGCTCGTACAAAGAGGACGAGATTTTCCTGAATCCGCTCGATTGGTACCGCGATAACAATATCCGGCTGCTGTGCGGCACGCGGGCCGCGGGAATTCTGCGACGGGCAAGGTTCGTCTACGCCGAGGATGGGACTCCATATCCGTACGACAAGTTGATCATCGCTACGGGCAGCCGGCCATTCGTTCCACAGATGGAAGGAACCACAGCGGCTGACGGCCGTTTCAAGCCGGGCGTGTTTGTCTTCCGGACACTGGAGGATTGCCGTCAAATCGCGTATTACGCGCAAGGCAAGTTCAGCGCGGCGGTGATCGGCGGCGGACTGTTGGGGTTGGAAGCAGCCCGTGGGCTGCAGAATTTCGGACTGGAAGTGAACGTCGTCCATCTGGCCGGCCACTTGATGCAGCAGCAGTTAGATGCAGGCGCCGGAGCGATTCTCAAAGCCAGTATGGAGAAGCTCGGCGTGAAGGTGCTGCTGAAGAAAAACACCACTAGCATTTTGGGCGAGGACCGCGTACTCGGATTGCGTTTCTCGGACGGGCACACGCTGGAGTGCGACATGGTCGTGATTTCGGCCGGCATCAAAGCCAATTGGGAGATCGCGGCCGGCTGCGGCTTGACCACGGAACGGGGCATCGTGGTGGACGATCAGATGCGAACGGACGATCGCGACGTCTACGCCGTTGGCGAATGCGCACAGCACCGCGGACAGACGTATGGTCTGGTGGCGCCGTTGTGGGAACAGGCCAAGGTGCTGGCCGATCATCTTACGGAGAAGAACGCGAATGCCGCGTACCACGGCTCAAAGTTGGCCACCAAGCTGAAGGTGATGGGCGTGGAAGTGGCGTCGATGGGGGTTGTCGAGCCTCGCGACGATGAGGACGAAGTGGTGCAGTTCTCGGAGCCCAAACGCGGAACGTATAAGAAGCTGATCATTCGCAACGGACGGCTGGTGGGTGGAATTCTGCTGGGCGATATCGGCAAAGCAGCGTACCTGATGCAGGCGTTTGACCGCAATACGCCGCTGCCGGAAGAGCGGCTGCAGTTGCTGTTCGATATCGGCGACCCGCCGAAGCAGGTGACCTTCGAAGAGATGAATGCCACAACGCAGATCTGCAACTGCAATGGCGTAAGCAAGGGCGCAATTGTGGCCTGCGTCAAGAAAGGTAAGCGGAGCGCGAAGGCGGTGATGGACGCGACCCGCGCGGGAATGGGCTGCGGATCTTGCAAGGCGATGGTGGCTGATATTGTGCAATGGGCGTGCGGCGGCGAAACGGAAGAAGACCCGTCGGTGCACTACTACGTTCCCGGCGTACCGCTAAGCAAGCCTGAGCTGATGCGCGCGATCCAGGAGCGCAACCTGCGATCGGTCTCGGCCGTATTCGATCTTCTGGCCGGTGGCAAAGAAGATGCGGCGAGCAAGCCCGGACTCGCGTCGCTGCTCAAGACGTTGTGGCATGAAGAGTATCAGGATCAGCCTGACGCGCGCTTCATCAACGAGCGCGTTCACGCGAATATCCAGAAGGACGGCACATTTTCCGTAGTGCCGCAAATGCCCGGCGGCATGACAAGCCCGGCACAGTTGCGGCGGATCGCCGACGTGGCGGACAAGTATCATGTGCCGCTGGTCAAGCTTACCGGCGGTCAGAGAATCGAT
>DATAUH010000014.1:0-8710 GCA_036268375.1 Bryobacteraceae bacterium
GGCGTCGCGGCCACCTTGGCGCCAGCCGCTCGAAACGGTTCCGCGCGCGCGGCGGTGCGGTTGTAAACGGTCAGAGGAAAACCCGCGCCCAACAGACGATGCGCCATCCCGGCGCCCATCGTGCCCAATCCTAAAATCGCAACAGATTGCATTTTTATCTCGAGACTCCGCTATACCGGACGAACTGCGACCAACGCATCCTGTCCTTCCAACACGCGTACCACGTTGCGCAGCGGTTTGCCGAAGCCTTCGAACTGCACCAGGGTGACGTCGCCATCCGCCAGCGAAATTCCCTCGCCGAAACTGAAGGCGTCCGCGCCGAAGAAGTGTATGTGTACGTCACCGGGCCGGCGGTGTGCGCGGAATTTGAAATGGTGATGCTCCATGTTGGCGAGGCTGTGGCACATCACTTCTTCGCCTGTCTGAATCGCCTTCTGCCACAGCACCGCGCCGGCGCGTTCCACCGTTACAGTGCCGGTCACCTTGTGAAAATCGGGATCTACCACCAACTCCGGCCCGATGGCGCATGTGCGCAACTTCGACGATGCCAGGTAAAGATAGTTCTTCTTTTCGAACTGATGGTCCGAAAACTCGTTGCCCGCCGCCATGCCGATGCGGCGCGGATGACCCTCGCTGTCGACAATGTAAACGCCTGCGATCTCCGGCTCTTCGCCGCCGTCTTCCGCATACGGCGGAATGTCGAGGGCCTCGTTGTGCGCGCGCAACGCCATTCCCGTGCCTTTGTAGAACCACTCCGGCGATACGCCCGGGACGCCCGGCGCGGGCCGGCCGCCTTCCAGGCCCCATTCGTACATGCGCATGCTATCCGTGATCTGCGCCCCGGCCGCATGCATGGCCTGGCGGTTGGCCGCGCTGCGGATGTGGCTCAAGCCGGTGCCGCTCACCATGCAACGCGACGGCTCTTCCGGATGATCCGCCGCGGGCAAAACCTTCCACGTCGCGCGACCTTCATAAATCGGCGCGTAGTCCAGCGCCTGATCGGTCAAGTCGCGCTCCGCCGCGGCCGTCAAGGGTTCGCCCGCAGCCAGCGCCGCCCATGCTAATCCGTGCACGCTCGCGTGAGTTCGCAACAGCCGAATCTTTTCGCCGTCCACCACGCCCACACGGCGTCCTCTCTCACCTGAGAGTTGAATCAATCGCATGTCTCTATTGAACTCCTTCGACCATCAGCGGCTCCACGCGCCGCACCGTAACTAGAATGACTAAAAACCCGATCACATGCAGCGTGCTCACGATCGCGAACACCGCGCTGTATCCGTAACCGTGGTCGAGCAGATAGCCCACCACCAGCCCAAAGACCGCGCCGCCGATCGCGCCACCGAATCCCACCAGTCCCGCCACCGAACCCACTGCGGAGCGGGGAAACAGGTCGGCCGGCAGAATCATTACCAGCGTCGACCACGACTGCTGCCCGAAAAACGCGATGCTGAACAGCACAATCGCCATTTCGACGGGCGTCTTTGTGACGAAAAACGCCAGCGGCATGACTCCCGCGCTGAGGCCCAGAGCCAGCTTGCGTGAAAAATTGACGGATTTGCCAGCGCGAATCAAGCGGCTCGATAACCACCCGCCGCACAGGCAACCGATGCCCGAAGCCGCGTAGGGAATCCACGCGTATGCGCCCACTTGCTTGGTGTCGAAGCCGCGCGCATCATACAGATATTTCGGCAGCCAGAATAGATAAAAATACCAGGCCGAATCGCTCAGGAACTTCGCGCATACCAGGCCCCATGTTTCTCGAAAGGCGAGCAATCGAAACCACGACACGCTCGCCTGTTTCTTCACGACGGCTATTGGCGACGAATAGTCGAATGCCCACCATACGCACCACAGCAGCCCGATTGCGCCCGAAAAGAAGAACACCCAATGCCAATTGAACGACGACAGCGTGACCGCAATTAAGGGCGGCGCGCACACGGCTCCCACAGCGGTTCCGGCGTTGATGATGCCCATCGCGGTCGCGCTCTCACGCGGCGAAAACCATTCGGCTACGGCCTTGGTCGCCGCCGGAAAGCCGCCGCCCTCGCCCATGCCAAGCAAAAACCGGCTCACGGCCAGCATTCCGAATCCAGTCGCGAGGCCGTGGCTGGCGCATGCTAACGACCACCACACCATGATCAGCAGAAACCCGCGCCGCGTGCCCAGCGCGTCCACCAGTCTTCCGCCGATCGCGTACATGGCCGCATACGCGAGCAGAAACGCGGTCTGCAACTGCGAAAACTGCGTGTTGGTAATCGGAATTTCGGCCTGTATCGCCTTGATTGCCACCGAAAGCGTTTGCCGATCGAAGTAACTCACGGCAATCGCGGCCGCAATCAGCAGTGCGATGCGCCACCGGTTCTTGGTCATCGCCCGGTGGCTCGCGAAAGTGCATCCACGCGTATTGCGCGGGCGGCAATTGACAAAAGATGCATGGATCTCACCCGAAGATACTACATTTTCGGCACGCCTTGAAAGCGCTTGCAACGAGCCGCAAAAATAAAGCCCGCCAGAGGATTTCCCTCTGACGGGCCTTAAGGTTGCCCGAATTCTGAAAGTGGTAATTAGAATTCGATATTCGCCCTGATCTCGATGCGGCGGGCGCTCGTGATCACGTTCGTGCTCTGTCCAAACGCAAGGCTTTGAGCTCCCAAATTGGTGTTGGCGCCTATTCCGAACGCTGGATGGTTGAAGACATTCAGGAATTCGAACTGCAAGCTCGCGCGGACCGATTCGTGAATCGCAATGGCCTTGTTCAGCGACATATCGTCGTTGAACCAGTGCGGTCCATAGACAAAAGGATTCGCGCCGAAAACGCCGGCCGTTGTATTGGGAACGTAGTACCCGGAAGCAATGCCGCCGTTCGCCGCCACCAACTTTGGGTTCACCGTTTCCACCCACGGATTCCCCGTACGATAAACTCCGATCGAGTCCTGAATGGTCTTTGCCGTTACGCCCGGAGCGAAGACTACGCCGCCATCGTTGGTGTTGAAGGTGGAGTAGTTGCCGGTGATCTGAGTTGGCGGCCCGGTCTCGAATACCAGGATCGTGCCGAGCGTCCAGCCGCCCACGACCTCATCGGCCAGTTTGCTCGTTCCGAAAAACTTCTTGCCTTTGCCGAATGGAAGATCGTAGGTGCCGCTGAGATGGAAAACGTGACGCAGATCGTAAGTGCTTGGCCGATAGCTCAGCCGGAAATTACGGTCTGTCTGGAAGGAGCCGCCAGCATTTGCCTGATAACCGTTCACGGGTCCTTCGACCAGCGAATGGGCCCAGGTATAGTTGGCGTTGAACTGCATGCCGTGATTCAACCTCTGGCGGAATTCCACCTGCAGCCCGTTGTAGTTGGAGCTGCCCATGGCGTCCAGATAATTGAGGGAAAGGCCCGCGGTATAGGGGTTGACTTCAAAGAAGTTGATCGGATAGTTCGTTCCCGCGCCGCCGAGACCGCGCGTAGCACAAGGCGAAAACTTGGCGCCGAACATGTTGCAGACGTAGCTCTGCGTGCGGGCCAACGTATTTGCAACCGCTCCCGCCTGCCCCGTCTGTAATTGGGTCAGGAATTGATTGTAGAGTGACCCGGTTGTCGTCCCGAAAGCGGCGGCGAAAATCGGTAGCGGAGACTGTCCAGGCAAGCCGTTGTTGACGAAAGTGTTCCCCTTGCCCGCAGCCTGATTGATCGCCAAGTTGTTTTGCGCGTTCTTGAATTCCGGCAGGAATCCGTTTTCAAGAATGTTCGGCTCGTTGAGATTTTCGCTGAACCACGTGTGCAGCGCCAGGTTGCCGACGTAGCGAACTTCGATCGCGCTGCCGCGGCCAAGCTGCCGCTCAATCCCGAAGTTCCGCTGTTCCACATAAGGCTGGCGGATATTCGGATTCATGGCGAAGAACGAGTTGCTGCCGAAAGTCAGGATGGATGCCGGAAGGGTCGGCGCCCAGGCCGTCGGGAAAAGCCCGAATGACGGCAATTGCTGTCCCAGAGAGAGGGACCCAGGTTGGAACGTTCCAGCGGCGCCGGAGGTGTCGGCCGTCAGCGTACCCGCCTGGAAGAAGAACGATGCCTGGTTGGATGCGAACGCCCAGAAATTCTGAGCGCCTTCCTGGTAGTTTCTCAAAGACCATCCGGCGCGGATCACCGTCTTGTCGTGCGGGAAGATTTTGCCCAGGAACCCTCCGGCTTGCGGACTCCACGCAATGCCGATGGCGGGTTGAGGATTCTTCCACGATGTGTGGTAAGCGTGAACCCTGGCTTGGAAAGTCGGGTTTTGCACTCCGCCCAGCGTGCCCGGTTGGAAGATGTCGCCCACCGGCGTCGGTCCCCAGAAATCGGCTACCGAAGTCGGGCTGCTGTATGCCCCGTTCACGTCATGGTCGTCGCCAAAGATATCCCAGCGGAGACCAAAATTCACCGTCAAATTCGGCGTAAGCCGCCATCGGTCCTGCACGAACATGTTGCCGTATTGCTGCGATTCGTCCAGATTGTAAGCGCCATAAGGCTGGTACTGTTTGGTCTTGGGGTCGAGCGGATGTCCTTCGCCGCCCGGTCCGATGCTGGCGCTCGCGACGCGCCCCGTGAGTTCCGCATAAAGATCTTCGGCGTTCGTCTGCTGTGCGGTTGTTAGTCCGGCGCCGCCCAGCGCGGAGGTGAAGGTGGGCAGAAGGGGATCGTTGCTCGTCAAGCTGCCGATGTTGGTGACGGTGTATCCACCTGGTCCATTCCAGTAATGATCCTGCTCATGCGCCCAGCCGCCGCCAAAGATAATCGTGTGGTTGCCCTTTTGCCAGTTCAGACTGTCGGTCCAACTCAGCATCGGGTAATACGAAGAGATCGGCAGCCGTGGATATGCGCCGCCATAGAGCGAGGTGCCGTAGTTCCACGTCTGAGGAGCTACCTTGGTTAAATCGATACCCTCGTTTTCGGGGTCGAAAACGCTGTACTGATACATGAACCCGCCATGGAACTGGTTGATCAGGGTCGGCCGGATCGTCCAATCCATTCCAAACCCCGCGATCTTGTTGTTGCTGTTGCTGGACGTCAGATCCGTTGTGTCGATGCCACCGGGAAAGACTGGGGCATTCGCTCCGGGATAGACCGATTTGGTCTGTGAATAGGAGAAGCTGAAGCGGATCGAGTCGTTCAGATTGTAATCAAACCGAAGCGCCGGGAAGTAAGTGGTGTGTTTTGCCCCGTACTGCCAACTCAAAGTAGAAATGTTGGGATCCGATGTGGGCGTCAACACTCCATTACCCAATACACCGTTGATTGCCGAAAACTGTGCAGCGGTGATCGGGTTAATAGCCGATGCGGCGCCGCCCTGAGCGCCGATTTGAAACAAATTAACCGACTGAATACTGCCGTTGGCGGCCCTGTATTGGAAGATGCCCTGCTGCGCGCTCGCGCTCAGAACGTTGGCGGTGCTGACGATGGTTTGAGGCTGGATCGACTCCGCGTACGTTCCAAAGAAAAACAGCTTGTTTTTCAGGATCGGGCCGCCCACGCTAAAGCCAAAATCATTCAGATTGACGGTGCCTCGCCGCAGGCCGCGCGCGTTGTTCAGCCACGAATTGGCGTTCAGGTCCGTGTTCTGAAAATCTTCAAATACGCGTCCGTGAAAGGCGTTGCTGCCGCGGCGCGTCACCATGCTAATCTTCATCGCCGCAGAACCGTTGCCGCTGAGGTCAAGCTGCGCCGTCTGGATCGTCATTTCCGCGATATCTTCGATGCGCGGCGATACCACCGAAGTGCCGTACGTGAAGCCGCCGCTGCGGAACCGGTTGCTGATCGCCTGCGTGCCGTCAAAATCCGCGCCGCCGATGGCGCCGCCCGGCATGTTGTCCCAGGTGCCGCCGGTGGACGTGGGGCTGTTCGCCGCCCAACCAGGCACTAGAAATGCCAAGCTGAATACGCTGCGGCCTTGCAGCGGCAGGTTCACCACCTGCTTGGTATCGATCGTATCCGCCAAAACGTTCGAAGTGGTCTCGATCAGCGGAGATTCGCCGGATACGGTGACGGTCTGTTGCGTCGTTCCAACGCTTAACTTCGCGTTGATGTTCGTGACGCGACCGGTTTGGACTTGGACCGCCTGAAAGACCTGGCTCGCAAAGCCACTTTTGGTCACAGTCAGGTCGTAAGTGCCAAACGTGAGATTGGGAAATGTATATTGCCCGTTCTGCTGCGTCTTTGCCTTCGCCGTGACATTAGTCCCGGTGTCTTTCATGGTCAACTGAGCGTCTGGAATTCCAGCGCCCGAAGGATCGGTTACGTTAACGGTTACTGTACCCACTGTATCGGCTTGGCCCCAAAGCGAGAGACAACCGAACATGGAGAAGAAAATTGCGAAGGCGCCTACACGGCCAACGCTGCACATAGAGCGCTTCAGGCCCGCGAAACTGCTGCTCATGCAGAAAAACCCCTTTCGAACTCTGGCTAGTTGTTTTTTGAGGCCGTGAGCAACTCAAGGCACGGCCTTTCCCTGATGGGATGGAGTGTAAGCGCTAACAATTCAGTTGTCAAGCGGTTAACCTTGTTAACTCCACCAGATCTTGTTGAAGTTACAAGGCTAAACACACGCGAAATTTTCCGATTTAACGTTAGACCGTCATCAAAATGAAATCGCGGCGGAAGCCCTTTGCCGGGGCCGCCGCCGCGATTGGTCCAGCGATCGGGATCCGCTTAGAAGTACAACGTACCTTTAAACGTCATGGACCGGCTACCACTCGGAGCTCCGGTCGTTCCGAAACTGGTGCTGTAAAGGGTCGTGCTGCCCAAGCCCCAGGCCGGATGGTTCAGAATGTTCGTGGCGGCTCCGTACAGTTCAAACCGGAAGCGCTCTTTGAAGCGGAAATTCTTGATTAAAGAAGCGTCCCAGCTAAAGTTGTTCCTGCCGTAGATGTAGAGCACCTGGCCGATTGTCCCCGGCGTAGTGTTCACCGTCAGGTATTGCGGATTCGCGCGGCCGTCTGGTCCGATCAGTTGAGGAGCAACCGCAAGCCGGGTCAGATCCGTCGCGCCTGCCCGGTTGAAGACGGAATTGCTGTTACCCGACTGATTGATCTTCTGCAGCGCCTGCCCGTGGAACATGTCGGAAATCTCATCCAGCGTCACGCCCGGCGCCAGTTGCACGCCGCCGCTCCACGTACCGTTGAATGTGTCGAAATTGCCGGTTAACTGCGCCGGCTGTCCCGTGCTCCACACCAACACCGAGCTCGCCGTCCAGCCGCCCACGATCCCATCCAGCAGGCTGTTGTTGATCGCGAACTTGCGGTTTTTGCCAACCGGCAGATCGTAGGTACCGAAGGTCTGAACGATGTGCCGCACGTCGAACGGCGAAGGCCGGCGGTCTAACTGCTCGTTGCGCAGCGTAATAAAGTTGGCTCCCTGATTGGCGCTGTCCGCTCCCGTGTTGCTCAGGCTCTTGCTGAAGGTGTAGTTGGCTTGCCACGTCAGCCCCTTGTAATACTGTTTGCGGAACTGCACCTGGAGGCCGTTGTAGCTGCTCCAGCCCGTATTATCCACGAACTGCAACTGGCCTGCGTCGAACGGATTCATCATGAAGAAGTTGATGGGATAGGCGCCCGGAGCGTTGTACTGCTGCGTCGCCGAAGGTTGAATACGCGGCAGCGTGCAGGGGCTGAACGAATTGCCGAACATGCGGCAAACATAGTTCTGGTTGGTGGCCAGCGTATTCGCCAGGCTGCCCACCGCGCCGTTCTGCAGGTAACCGATGAAGGTCGTGCTGCTGTAGCCCGAGCCGGCCGCAATCGCCGGCACGGTACCGCGCGGTCCGAAGGCCGCGTCGAGAATCGGCAGCGCCTTCTCACCCGCGAATCCCATGTTGGCGAACGAGTTGCTCTGGCCGTGCGCCGCGTTGATATTCAGGTTATTCTGCGCGTTCTGGAACTCGCTCAGGAATCCGTTTTCAAACACGTTAATCTCATTCACGTCGCTGGTGCGCCACGAATCATGCGCCGTGTTGCCTACGTAGCGCACTTCGAGCACCGTGCTCTTGGCCAGTTCGCGCTGGATGCCGATGCTCCAGTTGTCTATGTAAGGCGCCTTCAGGTGGGGGTTCATGCCGGAGAATCCGGCCTGAAACGTTTGCTGCGCCTGGTTCAAAATTGGCGAATAAGACGGGATTCCGGTGAACGCGGCCGGAGTAACCGGATTGGCCGCGAGTTGCGAAAGCGTAGTGAAGGTAGGCAGCACGCTCTGCCCGGGAATCAGCGTCTGGCTGACAAATTTGCCGGTGTTGGTGCCCAGATTCTGTGCGAAGAACTGCGTGCCTTCGTCGTAAATCGTCTGGCCCCAGTATGCGCGGAACACCGTTTTCTTGCCGCCCAAAAGCTTGCCGAGCAGCCCGTTGTCCGCGGTCGGATTCCAGGCGATGCCAACATTTGGCGCGAAGTTCAGCCAGTCCGGCGGATACGGATGAATGCCTACGCTCGCGGTCGGGTTATTGTTGCCGCTCAATACGCCCGGCGCAAACTCACCCGTCGAAGGTCCACGGATACTAGCGAAGCTCGGGATCGCCGTGATGCCTTCCACGTCGTACATATCGCCTTGCGCTTCCCAACGCAAGCCCGCGTTCACCGTCAGGTCGCGGCCGATACGCCAGCGGTCTTGCACATACAGGCCGCCCATGTAAGAGCGCGTCCATGTGTGATTGATAAAGCTGCCATACTGCTGCGTCTTCGGGTCGACGTATTCGCC
>DATAUH010000015.1:0-14108 GCA_036268375.1 Bryobacteraceae bacterium
ACTTCAAGCGCTTCCAAAAGGAAGGTTAGGCAGACGCGGGCGTAGCTCCGCGCTGCGGCGTTACCAGTTCTTTTCCCAAACGCGCACGATTGGGTAGCGGCCGTTCTCCTCCGGCTCATACTTCGATTTCGCGAACCACCACGCCATTCGCGCGCGCGGATCGCCGGCAAATTTCGAATCGGCGGCAAGCTGCTCCTCAAACTCTTTGCGCAAGTCCGGTTGGTCCGCCATCATCTTGCGCGCAATCGGTTCGGAAAGGTATTCGCCGAGATCAAGTCCGCCTCTTCCGCCGCGTCCACCACCCGCGCCTTCCGAAAAGAAAACGGAATCCATCAATCCCCAGGCAGCCAACGAGTCCGGAGCCTGCGGTTCCAGCAACGCAAGGATCAGTCGCGAGCGGCGTTGCTTCATCGGAACCCAGTAAGAGCCCGCCGGAATGGTGATCTTTTCCTTCACCAGCTTCGGCTCGAGCGTCAGCATCACGTGGCCCTCGATATTTTGTGCGGTTTTCGTGTTCGAGAAACGGTACGTTTCGAAAACCTGCTCGATCGGCTTCGTGGTCCGCTCCATCTGCACGCCGTGAATCGCAAGGATGTCGGCGACGGAACTGAATTCCGATGGAATAAGATAGCCGAGCGGCATTTGCGCCTGTACCGTGGTGTCGATCTGGTCGTGAATCACCGTTTGTATGTCGTCCAGTTCGCCCGTATAGCGCGTCACCATATTGCCTGTGACTTCGCTCTTGAAGGGCGCGTTCTTCAGCGCGTGATAGAGCAGCGGATGGCTCTTTTCGCTGCTCACCCGGCCAGCGAGATAGACCGGCGGAGCGGACTTATCGCCCGCGAGCGCTTCCATCTGCTTGTCCGCTTCGCGCACGGCGCGCCGTAAGCCTTCGGGGTCGGCGCAGATGATGTCGAAGGTGTGGCGCATGATGTCGTAGTGCGCCCAGGCGCGTGTCTTCGCGGCTTTCAAGCTGTGACTTTCCACCAACAGCGAAGGACGGTTCTGCACCGCTGCGTAAAGATGCGAATAGCGCGGCGAAAAGACTTCCATGAAGAATTCGCGCTTACCGTTTACGTTGCGCAGCGCACCATACGGGGCCACCATGTGGCCATCGGCCTCCATGCGCTTGTCTAACTCCGGAACGTATTTGTCGCGAACCCATGCGCCCGCCGGTTCGGCGATGTCCTGATTGCGCGCCATATCCCAAGTGACGTCGTACTGCATGTCGGACCCATCCGTCACATGGTTATCGATCAAAAAATCCGGCATCCACGTATTGAAGAGCTTCAGCCAGATGCGCATCTCCGGCGTGTCCGCCTTCATGTAATCGCGATTCAGATTCAACCGCTGCGCGGTGGAGCGCGTGCCGGTTGCCTTGGGGCCGTTCTGGCTCGGCCGGTGATAGGGGCTGACGTTTTCGTGCCCGTCAACATTGAATACGGGGATGATCAGGAAGATCGCGTGATCAAGCCATGATGCGTAGCGCTTCGATACCACCATGTCGCGCACCAGCATCAGGACGGTGTCTTTGCCTTCGATTTCACCGGCGTGTATGCCGCTCTGAATCATGATGATCGCCTTGCCGGTCTTGGCCGCTGCCTCCGGCGTGAAGGCGCGGTCCTTCGAAACCACAAGCGCAATCATGGTGCGGCCTTCGGGCGTCAATCCCCCGTCCAGCACCTTCACGAACCGCGAAGCCTTTTCCAAGCGATGCGAGATTTCGACCGCCTCCGCGTACGGCGCGGTCTCATTGAAATCGGTCTTCTCGCCGGTGGTGATGAGATCCTGCGGTGAGGCCTTGGTGCTGGCGGCGAGCGACGCGGCAGCCTTCGCGGCGGGCGGTTCGAACGCGGAATGAGGGGCAACGGGGTCTTGCGCGTAGGCGAGAGCAACGATACCGAAGAATACTGCGGCGCGAATCGGCATAAGGAGGATTGTATCCTCTGCCGGGACCGCGCCGCCTACTTTCCTTTGCCCGGCAGCCCAGCCGGATTCTCGTGGGTGCGCTCGCGAAACGCGCCGCGCAGTCCAGATGCCAGCGAGACGGCCGATTCGCCGAACCGGTCACGCAACCGATCGGCCGCGGCCATCGCGCCGCGCCAACGTTCATGCGTGTCTTCGCCGAGCAGATCCATCTGCTCGTTTCCATCGGCCCACGATGACGCATGTACGCCCAGCAGCCTCACCGGCGCGCCGGTGTTCCAGTTGTCGACAAACAGCTTGTGGATCTCGCGGTAGATTTCCGTGTCGAGCGCCGTGCCCCGCGGCAGCGAATGCGCTCGGGTGATGGTAGAAAAATCCGAATAGCGCAGCTTCAACTGCAGCGTGCGCGCCTGCAGATTGTGTTCGCGAATCCTACGCCCCACCATTTCGCTGAGACGGGCGAGCATCGCTTCAAGTTGCGAGAGGTCGGCGACGTCTTCGTTGAAAGTGTGCTCATGACTGATCGATTTCGGCCCCGAATCTTCGCCGATCGGCGTATCGTACCAGCCGCCCGCATCCATGCCCCGCGACTTTCCGGCGAGGGCAAGTCCCCATTTTCCGAACCGGCGTTCTAAGAAGGCATCGTCGAGTCGCGCCAGATCGCCAACTTTACGAATGCCGAGCGTGTGCAGATTTTTTTCGGTGACCTTGCCGACGCCGGGAATCTTACGGACATCGAGCGGCGCCAAGAACTGCGATTCGAGGCCGGGAATGATCCACAAAACACCGTTGGGCTTCGCCTGATCCGATGCGACCTTTGCCACCATGCGCGAGGCAGAAATCCCGATCGAGCAGTTCAAGTCGGTCGCTGCCTTCATGCGATCGTGCAGCAGATGCGCCGCTTTGAGCGGCGGCCCATACAGCCGATCCGTGCCGGTGAGATCGAGATATGCCTCATCGACCGACGCCATTTCGACCAGCGGTGAAAAGTCGCAGAGGACGGTGTAGACTTTCTGCGAATAGTCACGGTAGCGCGTCGGGTGACCCTCGACGAAGATCGCCTGCGGGCACAATTGATATGCGGTCCGCAACGGCATGGCGGAGTGCACTCCGAATTTGCGCGCGGCGTACGAGGCTGCAGACACTACGCCGCGCTCATGCGATTTGCCGCCGACCACGACCGGCTTGCCTTTGAGCGACGGATCGTAAAGCTCTTCCACGGACACGAAGAACGCGTCCATGTCGACATGGAAGAAAGTCTTCACGTACTTAACTTACCGCTTTGCGATTAAACTTCTTAACTCCCAGCGCCAGCAATGCCAGATTGACCACTGTTAGCGCGCCAATCGTGACATATGCGGGCATGTGGTCGACGTTGGGCACTAAAGAACCACGCATGCCTTCGCTGGCATAGACGAGCGGATTGATCAGGACGAGATATTTCAATACCGGAAAGGCGCTGAGGGCGCTCCAGGGGTAGTAGGCGCAGCCAAACATGATCATGGGCGTGATGACCATGCTGAACATGAGGCCGATTTGCGTCTGGCCCACGCTTACGCCCATCCATAGGCCGCCGGCGGCCGCGAACATGGCCATGAGCAGACACAGAATAGAAAATTCGAGCGGATGCCAGTTACTCAGGTTGACGCCCGAGCCCATCGTCAACCAAGCTGCCGGGATGACAACCAAGCCCGAAAACAGCGCTTGAATCATGCCCGAGACGACTTTTTCGATCGCAAGCCAAGACGTATCGATCGGCGCCAGAAGCCGGTCTTCGATTTCCTTGGTGAACTGAAACTCCGATATTAGCGGCATGGCGACCGCCCAAATGCCCGACAACGTCATGCTGAGCGCCATGACGCCGGGCAGCAAAATGTTCTTGTAAGATCCCGACATCATGCCGCTGCTGGTGAGCACACGCCCAAAAACGAAAGTCAGCAAAAGCGGCTGCAACAGATTTTGCAGCAACGTGGGAACCAAATTGCGCCGCGCGACGTGACCGTCACGCGACAGAAGGGCGAAAAATGTTTTCCAGTTCAATCGCGCAAGCTCCTTCCGGTGTGGTGCAAGAACAGTGTTTCGAGGCTAGGTTCGGAGATATGTACATCGCGCAGTTCCAGGCCGAGTTGCGTAGCAACCGCGACGATGGGCGCAATCAGTTTTCCGCCCGAACCGGCGTATACGTCTGTGCTTTGCTCAGTCGATCGCACTTCGGTTACGCCCGGCAGTTCCTTCAGTGCGGTAATGAGTTCGGGCATCACCCGATCGAAACGCAGACGCAGGAGATAACCGCCGGGAATGGATGCCTTCAACTGCTCGGCCGTGCCTTCGGCGATTTTCTTGCCGTGATCGATAATCGCGATACGTTCGCACAGCGCGTCGGCTTCATCCATGTAGTGTGTCGTCAGAACGATGGTTTTGCCGCGTTTGTTGTACTCGCGGATGGTCTCCCAGAGAAGCAGGCGCGTCTGGGGATCGAGCCCGGCGCTGGGCTCATCGAGAAACAGGACTTCCGGATCATGCATCATGGCGCGCGCGATCGAAAGCCGCTGCATCATGCCTCCGGAAAAACCGCGAACCATTTCGTCGCCGCGCTCGGCCAACTTGAACGCCTCGAGCAATTGATCGGCGCGCTGCGAGCGCTCGCGCGAGCTTTGGCCATAGTAGGCGCCGTGAAATGTCAGGATTTCGCGCGCGGTGAGCATGAAATCGAGATTCGGCCGCTGCGGCACGACGCCCAGCAATTGCTTGACGGCAGCCTGCTGCTTCCAGACGTCCAGATCGCCCACGTAGGCTTTGCCGCTGGTGGGGCGCACGCGCGTGGTGATGATGCCGATGGTGGTCGATTTTCCGGCTCCGTTGGGACCCAGCAAACCGAAAATTCCGCCGGCCGGAATTTCCATCGAGACGTCATCGAGCGCTACAACCTCATACTTCTTTTTCTCTTTCTTCTTCTCTTTTTTCTTCGCGCCGCCCCCGGACGCGCCAATGCCGCGCATCCCCATCATGGGCGGCGCGGTGTCATATACCTTCCGCAAATTCTCGATGCGTATCCCAATCCCCATGCCGTCCCTATAGCCTTTCCAATTCACGCCGTGCGCGATCGAGAACTTCACGCACGCGCTCTGCCTGCGCATAACCGCCGCCGCTGCCGGATGCCCGCGTAGAGGCTTTGAACGCGGATTTCATGAGCGCCGTCATGTGCCCCCAAAGCCCCATCGTGTCGGGACGAACGAAGCCGCCCCAATCGCTGCACTCTTCGGCGCGCTCCCAAATCTCGCGCACCGCGGGAGCCTCTTTTTCCAGCTCTCGCTTACCCGCCTTCGTGAGATGATACACCCGCCGCCCCTGCTCCTGATCGGAAGCGATCAGTTCTTCATCCTCCAGTTGCTGCAGGGTGGGATAGACGCTGCCGGCGCTGGCGCGATAGGCTCCGTTGGAGCGTTCGCGCATCTCTTTCATCAATTGATAACCGTGCTTGGGAGCTTCGCTGAGCAGCGAAAGGACCGCCAGACGCACTTCACCTGATTCGAAGAAGCGATTTCGTCCACCGAATACGAACGGCGCGAAACCGGGGACCCGGCCGAAGCCCCAAACGTTCTTTGCCATGATATATCGTACGATATATCAAAAGAACTATCGGCGCAAGGGGCTTCTTGCAAGGTTCGCGGCAAGTGTGATTGCAGAACGTCAACGGCAGACGCCAAGAAGTTCATGTCTCAGCTTGCATCCCGCGCTTCGTCGACGACCTCGCCAAGGCACTCAGTGGACGCCAAGCGCCCCGAATAAAGTGCACGCCCTCAATAATGCCGCCAATGGCCTGATCGAGAGGGCGACGCCATTTCTCGCGACAATCGAGCGGGTAGTCGGGGCGAGCGCCACCCGTACGGGTGCTCATGAAGAGGCCGCAGGTAGCGAAGGAGGCCTAGTCTTCGCGAAGGACGTTGGCCGGATTCATGCGGGCGGCTGACTCCGCAGGCGCAAGACACGCGAGAGTGGCTACGAGAGCGAGCGTGAATGTTACGGCTGCGAGTGTTAGCGCATCTGTGGGAGCGACTCCGAACAACAAACCTCGGACTGCTTGTCCCGCGGCCGCCGACGCTAACAGCCCTATAACTAGACCTGCCGCAACGGGCCGCAAGCCGCGGCCCAGAAGCATGCCGCGAACCTGGCCGGCGCGCGCGCCGAGCGCCATGCGAACGCCGATTTCGCGCCGGCGCATCGATATGCCATACGCAACAACGCCGTAGATGCCGAGCGTAGCCAGCAGCAGCGCCGCGGCGCCGAAGCCGGCGGCGACGTTCATCTGGAAGCGCCGCTGCGCGACGGAGTGGTCGACCAACTCCTGCATGGTTCGCATTTTTGGGGGAGGAATGGAGGCGTCTATGGATTGAAGCGCGCGCCGGACGTCGTTTTCGAGGGCGCGCGGGCCAGCCGACGAGCGCACGACAACGTCCGATACTTGATAGGCGGTTCTCCAGAAGGGCGCATAGATCATCAGCGTGGGATCACGATCAAGCGAAGTGGTGTGGACATCACTCACGATGCCGACGATCTCCGCGTTTTCGATGGAGGAGCCGCTCGAGAGCTTATGGCCGAGAGCGCTACGCCCCGGAAACAACACAGCGGCGAGACGCGCGGAGACAATGACAACGTTGCGGTTGCGGTCACCAGCATCAAATGCTCGTCCGCGGAGCACGGGGATTCCCATTGCGGCAAAATAGCTGTCGCCGATGTAGCGGTCATTGACCAAAATCATCTGGCGCGAAGCAGGATCGAGCGAATTCGCGCTCCCTCCATCGACGGTCACGTCATTCACGTTCGATTCACCGGCCAGGGGTGGACGATTTACAGCGGACGCCTCGCGTACACCGGGGAGATTACGGAACGACGATACGGCGCGATCGAAAAACATGGCTTTATCCGTAGCCGAGCGGTACTTGGATGGCAGCATGAAGCTGATATCGAGCGTCTGTTCATCCGTGAATCCGCGATCGATGTGCAGGACGTGCCAAAGACTACCGACCAGCAGTCCGGCAAGCGCGAGCAGGAGCGTACTGAGCGCGACTTCACCGCACACAAGCCATTCGCGCATTCGCAGGCCGGCCGGCGACCCGGTGGAGGCGTAGCCGCCTGCGCGCAACGCGATCTGCGGATCGGCTTTGGCCAGGCGAAGCGCGGGAAGCAGGCCGAATATCAGAGCGCAGAGCAGGGAGAGAGTAAATGCAAAGGCGACGACGCGGAGATCAACGTGAGCTTCGTCAGCACGCGGCAAATCGATAGGAGCGAGGCGCGCAAAAGTATTGACGGCCAGTGAGGCGCCGATGACTCCGAGGGCTCCGCCGGACAGCGAAAGCAGAAGACTCTCGACGAGAGCTGAAATGAGGAGGCGAGCCCGCGACGCGCCGAGCGCAATGCGGAGAGAATACTCCCGTGCGCGCGCACTACCGCGCGCCAGAAGCAGGTTTGCCAGATTGACACAGACGATCAGCATCAGAACCAGCACAGCGGCCAGCAAAACCATCAAGCTGGTGCGCACGGGCGAGGCGATCACGTCCTGCAGAGGTTGGGCCTCGACGCGCAGGCCTTCGGAGGCGTCCGGGTGTGCGGCGACGATGCGACGCTCCAGGATATTGAGCTCGGCCGTGGCCTGCGCCTGGGCTACTCCAGGCTTCATACGGGCGATTACGATGTAGTCGTAGTCTCCGCCCCACCCTTGAATGAAATTGCGCAGCGGGAGAAAGATTTCTGTGCGTTCAGCAAGGGGCGTCAGCGCGCCCATTTCGCCATTTTTCGGAAAGCGAAAGTTGGGCGGTAAAATTCCGACGACCACGTGTGGATTCCCGCCCAGCAGAATTGTATTGCCCAGCAACGCCGGCGACGCGCCGAATCGCCGCCGCCACAGGCCATCTGTGATAATCGCAACGGCTTGCGCGCTCGGCTTTTCGTCCTCGGTTTGAAAGTCGCGGCCCATCGCGGGCTGGACTCCAAGTGTTTGGAAGAGCCCGGCAGTGACGATCGCGGTTCCGATTGTTTCTGCGTCTGCGGCACGACCCAAAATGTCCTGGCCGGAGAGCAACGAGGCCATGGATTGGAACGAGTGTGCGTTCTCGCGCCAAAAGCGGAAGTGCTGCTGGTTCACAGGCAACGTGGGATAGAGATGCTCCAGTGGCTTAACGATTTCACGAACGGAGATGAGCCTGCCAGGTTCGCGATACGCCAAGGGCTTGAGCACTACCGTATTCACGAGCGAGAACAGAGCGGCGGCGCCGCCGATACCGAGGGCAAGCGACGCAATCGCGACCAAGGTGAAGGCCGGCGCGCGTAACAGACCGCGCAACGAAAGGCGCACATCCTGCGCTATGCCTTCCCAGCCGAGCGACCAGACGGCGCGAGAGCGCTCCTGGGCGAGTGTCAGGCTGCCGAAGGCGCGGGAAGCGGTATCGGAGTCGTCTTCCATTGCGATTGCCAGGTTGGCGCGGAGCTCTTGCTGCAACTCCCGCTCGCGCCGGCGGCGTTTCCAGGGCAGGGCCAACAATAACCGGCGAAACCAGTACATCGATTCATTCCTCCGCAGGCCGGGGCTGCAAGACCTGACTGACTGCTCCGACAAAGCTCTCCCAGCGCGAGACTTCGGCTCGCAACCGCCTTTTTCCTGCTGCAGTGAGACGGTAAACGCGGGTGCGCTGATTGCGCTCCGAGAGTTCCCATTTGGCCATCAGCAGGCCCTGAAGCTCCAAACGCTGCAACGCCGGGTAGAGAGAGCCGGCTTCCACCTGAATTGTCTGCTGGGTCGCGTGGCCAATGGCGCGCGCGATCCCATATCCGTGCAGCGGCCCGGTAGAGAGGGTCCGTAGGATAAGCATCTCGAGAGTGCCTTGCAAAAACTCCACGCGAGCCGGCTTCATAATTCCAGTATATAGCCAGTCGATATATAGCTCGCCTTTATGGACGCCGCGGCGCCCGGATGGTTGGGGAAATTTTACGAGTTAGTAACGCCGCAGCCTCGCACGGAATCTGATTGGAGACTCGGGGCCTCAGGCCGTTCGCGCGATGGCAACGCGGGGGATCCCGGCAAGATCGGGTTGGATGCGCACTTCGCGCCAATGGGACAGCAGCGAAGAGACGTGGGGCTCACAACCGAAGCCGAGCTCGAGGACTAGCCAACCGCCTGGGCGCAGCACGCGCGGCGCATCGAGGATGATGCGTTCATACAGGTCGAAGCCGCGTTCGCCGCCGAAGAGAGCGAGTTCGGGCTCCCAATCGCGGACTTCGCGCTGGAGGCTATGACGCTGGGACAAGGGCACGTAGGGAGGATTGGAGACGATCAGGTCGACGGAATGGTCTGCGATTGCCGACGCGAGGTCGCAGACGGCAAATGACACGGCGGCATTGAGGGACGAGGCGTTTTTCTTTGCGATCGCAGCCGCCGCGGGCGAAAGGTCGGTCGCGGCCACGACGGGCGCACGCGTTTCGAGCGCCAACGTTACGGCCAGGGCGCCGGAGCCGGTTCCGATGTCGAGAATGGATTGCGCGCTATGGATACGGGCGAGTTCGATTGCGGCTTCGGCGACGTGCTCGGTTTCCGGTCGAGGGATCAGCACGTCGGAGGTGACGCGAAATTCGCGGCCATAGAACTCCTGGCGTTTGGTGATGTACTGGGTGGGCTTGCCCTGTGAACGCTCATGCAGGTAGCGGCCGTAGTGGATCCAGTCAACCTCGCGGAGTTCCTGATCGGAGTGGGCGTAGAGGTAGACGCGATCGCGGCCCATGGCGTGCGCGAGCAGGACTTCGGCTGTGAGGCGGGCGACTGGAATAGCGGCTTTGTCGAGGATTTCCGTGCCTTGCAGGAGCGCGGTTTGAATGGTCAGCAAAAGGCGCCTTCGAACAGAGGCGGTTGGGTTACTGGGGCGGACTCAATCCGCGGCAACTTGTCCGTTCTGTCCCTGGCTTTTGAGTTTTTCGGTTTGGTAGTAGGCGATGAGCGCGTCGATGATGGCGTCCAGCTTGCCGTCCATCACGAAATCGAGTTGGTGAAGCGTGAGGCCGATGCGGTGGTCAGTGACGCGGTTTTGCGGGAAGTTGTAGGTGCGGATCTTCTCGCTGCGGTCGCCGGAACCGACCATGCTCTTGCGCTCGGCGCCCACTGCGGCCTGCTGCTTTTCGAGCTCCATTTCATAAAGCCGCGAACGCAGGACGCGCTCGGCTTTGGCGCGGTTTTTGATTTGCGATTTTTCATCCTGGCAGGAGACCACGAGGCCAGTCGGCAAGTGCGTTAGACGAATCGCAGAGTACGTGGTGTTGACGGACTGGCCGCCAGGGCCTGAGGAGCAGAAGGTGTCGACGCGGACGTCCTTGGCATCGATCTTGATTTCGACGTCGTCGGCTTCGGGAAGCACGGCGACGGTGATGGCCGAGGTGTGCACGCGGCCTTGCGTTTCCGTCACAGGCACGCGCTGCACGCGATGAACGCCGCTTTCGTACTTGAGCTTGCTGAAGACTTTGTTGCCACTGACGAGCGCGATGACTTCCTTGAGGCCGCCGACCGAAGAATCGCTGCTGGAAGTGATTTCCATCTTCCACGATTGCGTTTCGGCGAAGCGCGAGTACATGCGGAAGATTTCGGCGGCGAACAGCGTAGCTTCGTCGCCGCCGGTGCCGGCTCGGATTTCGAGCACGACGTTCTTTTCGTCGTTGGGATCTTGGGGAAGCAGCAGGATTTTCAACTGCTCTTCGATTTCGAGCAGGCGAGGCTCCAGCGCGACGGTTTCTTCTTCCGCCATCGCGCGCAGGTCCAGGTCTTTCTCCTGGAGCATGCCGCGCGCCTGCGCGAGGCTGTCGTCAACCGATTTCCACTCGCGGAACTTACCGACGACCTCTTCCAACTCAGAGCGCGTCTTGGCAACCTTGCGGTACTGATCGCCGTCGGAAATGACAGCCGGATCGGCCATTCGCAGGTTGAGTTCTTCGAAGCGCTTTTCGAGCTGTTCGAGCTTTTGAACGAATTGCATGGACGTTTTTTAGGCGATGACCAGTTGGCCGCCCTGTGCCTTTTCGAGTTCCATGGCGCCTTCGAGCGCGCGGATGGCCACTTCGGCCTGCGTATCATCGGGCGCTTTGGTGGTAATGCGCTGCAGCCACAGACCGGGCGCGGTGATGGTTGCCAGGAACGACCCGCGCCGCTTGGCCGCGAAGCGAATCAATTCATAAGAGAGGCCGACGACAAAGGGCAGAATGACGAGACGGGAGATAAGCTTCGCCGCATAGCCCTGGAAGGGGATGAGCGCATAAAACGGGATGACCAGGATGAGCAGGACGAACAGGAAACTGGTACCGCAGCGGGGATGCCAGGTGACGAACTTTTGCGCGTTTTCAATGTTGACGGCCTGGCCCGACTCGTAGTTGAAAACGACTTTGTGTTCCGCGCCGTGATACTGGAAAACGCGGAAAATGTCTTTCATCTTCGACATGCCGTACAGGAACATCAGGAAGATGGCCATACGAATCAGGCCATCGACTGTAGCTTCGGCAAAACGGCCGGAAATGACGGGATAGACTTTTTCAAGCTTGGTGACGAGCAGCAGCGGGATGGCCTTGTACAAAACGATGAACATCGCAAGGCCGATCACAAGATTCGCGATGACCGCACCGTTCCAGACTTTTTCCGAAGGGCGCTTCTCGGCGGGAATGGATGGATTGTCAAGCGCCGCAGCCGCGGAAAAATTGAGGGCTTTGAAGCCTAGCTTCATCGCCTGATAGAGGGTACCGACGCCGCGGATGATGGGGAGTTTGAAGATCTTATGCTGCTCAGAGAGACGCGGCAGCGGCATCTGCTCCGTGACGATCTCGCCCGACGGTTTGCGCACGGCGACGCAATAGCTGTGCGGCGCACGCATCATGACGCCTTCCATTACCGCCTGTCCGCCGACGAGGGTCTCCTCGCCACTTTCGAGAATCGGCAAGAGCTGGGTATGCGTCAGTAAACGAACGAAGGTACGAAGAAACACTAGGCCTCTCAAAGGAAACTTCAATTATTATAGCGCGGGGCTATTTTTCCGGGGCGTAAACCCATGCCACGCGCGCAACCGCTAACCATTTGATGCCGGGATACAGGCGCGGGTTGCGGTGGCGGCGAGCGCTATTTGCTGAAGCCGCTGAGCATCCAGAGGTTCTCCTTGCCAGTTGACGTCCCGTAAAGAAAGCTTTTGCCGTCCGGCGCGAGGCTCAGAAGAAGCGCGGGGTTCAGTTCACTTCCGGGGAGATTGCCGGGGCCGGCGCCGCCCACCACCGTTTCGGTGCCAGACGTTGTGTCGATCCAGAAGAGGAGATTCTTGCCGCTGTCGGCGCGCATTCCGTACAGGCGCTTGCCTGCGGCATCGAAACCCATGGCGACGGAGCCGTGCTTGCCTAGATCGCGGACGGGAGCGCCATTGGGCGAGATCAACTTTTCGCCCCCGTCGTCGAATGCGATCCAATCGCCCGCCGGAGACCAGACGGGCACACCATCACGCTCGGGTGAAAGGTCACTTTTCAGGACGACGGGCGAGGCGCCGCCGGAGGCGCGCACCTTCATGAGGTCCAATCTGTTCTTGTGAATTGCCTGATAAACGAACCATGCGCCATCGGGAGACCAGGAGCCGGGGAATTCACTGCCGTGATCGTCGTTGGTGAGCCTGACCGGGGCGCCACCGGCGGCGGCGCTCATCCAGAGGTGGGTGGCGCCGGCTTCGGGATCGACCACCGAGTAGACGATGCGCTCCGCATGGGCCGAGAGAGAAGGCCCCATCAACCATTTAGCGGGGCCGCTGGCCGAGACGACTGGCGCGTCGACATCGCCGGGACCGTGCAGCCAGATTTCGGTGGGGCCGTTGCGATTGGAAACGTACGCGAAGACAGGCTTGGTGCGCGCCCACGAGGGCATTTGCAGGCTACGACCGGTGTTGACGGTGGCGTGGACTGCAGCAGTGGCAAGATCGATGGAAACGATAGCCTGCGATGCCAGCACCTCTCCGAAGATGAGGTGGGCGCCATCGGGGGATATCGAAGGCGCGAAACGGCCGAGCGTACCGCTGGTGAGCGCGTAGTTCTTATCGGAACGCGTGTCGGCCATCCAGAGTTGAGAGGGGGTGTCGCCGGGCGACATGGACAGGATGATGCGGCGGTTGTCCGGCATCCAATCGAATTGCGGCGTTCCGGATGTGGGCAGCATCGCAAGAATGCGGTGCGGGGCGTGTGAGGAATCCGGTGGATAGGGCAGCAGCCATGCCTCTTCGCGTCGTGAATCGCCATTGCGAAACAGGAGCAGTTGCTTGCCGTCGGGCGAAAAACGCAATTGCGGAGTATTGTAGACGGCGTTGGAGATGAACGGTGCAGGCTCGTACTTGCGGAACGGAGAACCGATGGGCGATGAGATCCAGACCGACATCTTGCCGTCGGGGCCTTCGTGAAGGGACGCATACGCGCGGGCGTCGGGCGAGATGGCGGAAGCGTGGCCTGACTCGGCGGGCAAAGTGTACGCGAGTTCGGGTTCGCCGCCGACGCTTGCTATGGACCAGATCTCCCCGGGTTTGCCTGATGCGCGGGTGAAAAGGATGTGGCGGCCGTCGGGAGCCCAACCTAACGGGGCGCCTCCGCCTGCATCGTGGGTGAGTTTGAGGGGAGTGGGCGAGTCGAGCTGCCTGAGGAAGATCTGACGCGGTTCACCGGACGCGTTGGCGGAGTATGCAACTGCTTTGCCGTCGGGCGACCAAAATGCACAGCATTGGCCGCCGGATTCAAAGGAGAAGGGCGTGTAGCGATAGGCGGATTGATTGGGCTGGCTTGAGCCACTGCGCCAGAGCACGACGCCGGCGGCGCAGACCGCTCCGAGAACGAAGCAGGCGGCAAGCTTCCACGCAGCAGAGCGCTTCGGAGCGGCCGGAGCCGGCGCAGGCGACAGGACCGTGATGGGCGCGATGGCGGACGACGAGGCGTGGGTGCTTTCGGCGAGATGGTCGCGCTGATAGCGGAGGTCCTGGAAAAGGTCGCGGGTGGATTCGTACCGGTCGCGCGGTTCTTTGGCGAGGCAACGTTCGATGGTCCAGCGGAGCGGGGCGGGAATTTTGGAATCGAGAGGCGGCGGCTCTTCGGTGAGGATTGCAGACATCACCTGAACGGATTCGGGGCGCTCGAAGGCGCGCTTG
>DATAUH010000016.1:0-3159 GCA_036268375.1 Bryobacteraceae bacterium
ACGGATCTGGAAGGAAACCTTTTGGGACGCGGGGCGGTCAGTGCAGTTCTGGGGAATCGCGTTGACGACACGATTCGCCGGACAGCGCAGGCTCTGAAGATCGCGTTGAAGGACGCTCGATTAAGCGCGGGCAAACTGGCTCGAATCGGCGTAGGGCATACTGGCGTGCTGGATGTCGAACGCGGCTTGTGTTTGGATTGGGAGGGCGCGGAGCATTGGCGCGGCGTGCCGCTGGCGCAGAATCTGCGCGAGTCGCTCGGCGCCGAGATCACACTGGATGACCGCGCCCGCGCGGTCGCGCTGGCTTTGCACCTCACCTGGGCCGAAGGGCGCAGGCATCGTATCGCCATCTACGTTCAAATCGGGACCGGGATTGGATCCGGCATCTTCGTTAACGGCCGGCTGCTGCGCGGCGCCAGCCAAACCAGCGGAGAATTGGGACACATGACGATTGAACGAAATGGTCCGGTATGCGCGTGCGGCAGGCGCGGATGCGTCGAAGCGTTCGCCTCTTTGGGAGCAACTTTGGCGCGCGTACGCGACGCCATAGAGCGCGGCGAAAAGACGTCGCTGAACGACCTCGGGAAGCAGCCTGCGCAACTTACTGCGGATGATGTCGTAGCCGCCGCCAGGCAGGGCGATGGCGTCGCAAAAGACGCCCTTGCAGTAACGGGCGAAGCGATCGGCTTAGGTATCGCCAACGCCGTTCAATTGCTGAATCCTTCGCTGGTCGCGCTCACAAACGCTGGCGTCACAATCCGGATTTCCGGCGGGCGAGTTTGGCGGATCGTAAAGGGCCGGCATAGACCAGGGCGGCCCCGGATTCGCTTTTGCGAGATGCCACAAAGCTAACTCACATTACGTGAGAGAATGATCCCAAGATTCTGCCTCGAAGGTGGTTCAACGTGGCGAAAGTTTTAGCGTGGAACGCGCGCGAGCCCGCCCGGTCTCACGGCAGACACGCGGTCCTTGCGGCGATGCTGGCCTGCGCCGTGTCGGCCTCAAGCGCTCAAACTGCGCCCATCGCGTCGGCTCCTGGGTCCACGCAATCAAACAATGCGGGCGAGGTGAATATCCGCATTTCGGTGGACTTGGCGCAAACCGATGTCGTGGTGGTCGATCACGCGGGACACCCCGTGCGCGATCTGGAGGCTGCCGATTTTCGACTATCAGACAATGCCCGGCCGCAGACGATCACGAACTTTTCCTGGGTGCAAGTGACTCCTTCCGCGTCGGCAACTCGCGTTTCAGCGCCGAAGTCCGTTCCAGGCTTGCAGCCCGCGTCGATTGGCGAACTCAAAGATCTCCGGCGCGCTTTCGTCTTATTAGTTGACGATGCTGGAACCAGTACGGCTGACCTGGCAGGCATGATGCCGGCGCTTCGCCGTTTCGTAGCCGAACAGATTCAATCCGGCGACTTAGCCGCTGTTATGGCCAGCCGCGGCGAGATGGGCGTGTACGAATTGCTCACAAGCGACAAGAGTCAACTGAATGCCGGTATCGAACGCATCGGTCACCGTCCCGGGTGGCTAAGTTGCGACTACGTACCGCCCTTCGTGTCGGCGATGAACGCGCAACATTTTGGTTATGTCCCGGGTGATTTCATCCTTTCATCGAACTTCTGCGCGCCGGCCGATAAGAACGGCACTCTGCGCCGAGCAATCCAAACTCTGGCAAGGCTTCCAGGCCGAAAAGCGGTGGTCATGTTCTCCCACTCTTTTGGCGCATCGCCGGCGAATGGCGCACTCGCCAATCAGGCGGGCGTCGCCATCTATGTATTGGATCCAACGGACGGTGAGGCATCGAAGATCAGGCAACCGGGCTACCTGGGCGTAGAAGGCACGACGATGCTGGCTAATCAAACCGGTGGATTTCGTAAGCTCACCGCTCCGGGCGAAATGCTCGCCGATCTGAGAGAAGTCCTGGAGGAAATGAGCGGTTATTACGTCTTGGGCTACCACGTCTCGACAGCGAGTGCTGAGTTGGACGCCCCCGAGCCACAACACGTCGTCCGCGTTAGTCTCGCGCGCGCTGGACTAACTGTTCGCGCACGCAACAGACTCACGCACTTCGGGAACGATGCCAGCAAAAACACGTCGCAAACTCGAGAACAAGTTCTCCAACAGGTTCTCTTCGCGCCAGTCAACTCCGGAGAGCTCCGTCTCGCCATGGCGCCGGCGTACGCGCCCGCGGCTCGAACCGGGAAGACAGATCACCGTCGTGTCGACCTACAAATTCGAATGGCGGTGGAGAATGCCCTGGCCGCCGGTCAGACCTCTTTGATGCTCGAGACGTTGACAGCCGCGTTCCGGTCCGACGGCAGCACCGCCGCCAGCGTCCCGCTGAGTGTATCCATTGCCCCAATCACTCTGGCGAAAGCCGCGCAATACCGCGCCTTCGGCATTCTGCTGCGTATGCGCCTTGAACTCACCGAGCCCGGAGACTACCAGATTCGTGTTGCAGTGCGCGACCCGGCGAGCGGCAGAACGGGATCGGCCTACACGTTCCTGTCGATACCCGACTTCAGCAAAGCTTCATTCACCGTCGCGACACCATCGCTGGGAACCTCCGCGTGGGACGTATTTGCGCCCGGAGACAGGGTTCCGTTTTCGTGTGAGGCTTTCGGACGGTCGGCGCGCGGAGCAAAAGGTGAAATCCAACTCTACAGCGAGGCCGGTCCCGTAGGCCCCCCGAAGTCGCTGGCACTCGAAACGAGCGCCGGCAGGTACATATTTAAAGGCGAGATCGGCATTCCCGCTAATCTTACGCCCGGAGAATACGCAATCCGATTCGTGGCCTCAAGCGCCACAGCAAACTCAAACAAGCCGATCGGCCTTTACTGGAGCAGACTGCGAATACTGGGTGAAGGCAACGCCTCCGGCGCTTCGGTGAAACGATAGGAGTGTTAAGAAGCCGCGCACAAGCCTGCAGTCGCGATCGAATCTCGGGCAGCAGATCAACTTTGGCCGCGAAAAAGCGCCTCCTACAATTGCCCGAACTACAGGTACGTTAGAATGGACTGCGATGGCGAAGAAAAAAGCGGAAACAGGTTCCGAGGACAGCGTTCTCGAAGCAGCAGCGAAGGTGATTGGCAAAACAGCCGGAAAGATTGCGGCAACGGTTGGGATCACGACTCCGGCCAAGCCGAAATCGACGAAA
>DATAUH010000017.1:0-21746 GCA_036268375.1 Bryobacteraceae bacterium
GTGTTGCTCGCGCTGCCGTTAATTCTGGCGCTGGCGGGCGCAGCCGGCTATTGGTTCGCCAAGCGTAGTCTGGCGCCGCTGGATGCGATGGCGGCACAGGCCAGCCGCATCAGCGGCAGCAACTTGGATTCACGTCTGGCGATTGGCGACGCCGCAGCCGAATTGCAGACGTTGGCTACATCCTTTAACGAGCTGCTGGCGCGGATCGATCAATCGTTCGAAGGCATGCGGCGGTTTGTGGCGGACGCATCACACGAACTGCGGACGCCGGTAGCCGTGATTCGCGGCGAGGCGGATGTGGCCTTGGGAGGCGATCGGAGCGCGGCAGAATATCGCGAATCCTTGGCGATTATTCTGGATGAATCGCGGCGGCTTTCGGTGCTGGTTGACGATCTGCTGAACCTGGCGCGCGCGGATGCCGGGCGAGTGCAGTTGCACCAGCAGGACTTCTACTGGAACGACCTGCTGAGCGAGTGCTGCCGCTCGATGCAATCGTTAGCTGCGGCGCGTGGGATTGAGCTTTGCTACCGGCCCGCGGCTGACGGCCCCGACCTCCAGTTTCACGGTGACGAAGAACTGCTGCGGCGGATGACGCTGAACCTGCTGGATAACGCGATTCGCTACACGCCCGCGGGCGGACGCGTTTCGGCGGAACTCGAAGCGCGCGGCGGCGGGGTGCTGCTGCGGGTATCTGACACCGGCATCGGAATCCCGCCCGAAGCCGCGCAGCACGTCTTCGAACGCTTTTTCCGGGCCGACAAAGCGCGCACACGAGAGAGCGGCGGCTTCGGCCTGGGACTGGCGATCGTGAAATGGATCGCCGAGTCACACCGTGGCGTTGTCGAACTGGCGAGCCGTCCGGGCGCGGGGAGCGTGTTTACGGTAATGCTGCCGCGGTGATGGGGATAGCTGCGGGATTTCGCGCGTTCTATACGATGCGAAGCTGTATGGTCTCTTCGGGAGAGGCCACCCAAGTATGGGCGACGCGATCGTGGATCGCTTGATTGACAGGGCTGCGGTGGATCACGATGAGGTGGACCACCAGCCATCCGAGGGCCAGAAGTTGACTGCCGGGAATGAGGCCCAGCAACAGAAATGGGCCGTCCTTAAGCAGATTTCGTCCTGCTGCCTGCGTGATGCTGAGACGGCCGCCTTGTGAGTTGTATACGCGCAGGCCGAGAAGCCGCTTGCCAAGTGTTGCTTGCGCTTTCGAGGCTTCGAGTATCGTTCCATAAGCGATCCAGCTCACACATAGGAGAAGAATGAAGATTAGATTGGGCGCTACACCGGCGCGCGCGGAGACCACAGTGCTCCAAACAACACCGACAACCGCTAACACCGCGACAATCGCAATCGAATCCAATAAACGCGCGAAATAGCGGCGGCCTAAGAGACCTTCTGTGGTCAGGCCAGTGGGTACCTGGATTTCTGACTTCATGAATGTATCCGGCGCGATCGGGTAAAGCTGTTGCGACCGCGGCGGCACTTTACATTACCTCAGTGCTTTTTCGATTTGCAAATAATTGCGCGCCCTATTCGATGTGAATAGTTCTAGGTGTTCTGCGGAGTCGGCTTCGATCAGGCCAGGACACGTGGACGGTCTTTGTCCGCTATAGAATGATGTTTGAGTTCTGCCGAAGGGTTACTGGTTGTCTTGATCGGAAGGCCAAGTATGAAACTCTGCAGATTACCAGTTGGTCTCTTGATCGCCAGCTCAGCCATTTACGGACAGGTAAGTAAGCCTTCGCTTCCGGTTGGGATTCCTAAATTCGAAGTGGCTTCTATCAAGCCTTGCAAGAAGGGGACGAGTGGAATCAACTCTTCCGGAGGCCGATTGACAGAGGCGTGCGTGACGCTGGACCTCCTCATCCGGAATGCATACTGCCGGTTTGTGAATGGGGAGTGGCAACGAAATCCGGTGACGGGCGCCGTGATTCCCCCGATGCCGTTATGGCAGATGATGCTTCCTGTCAAAGGAAGTGTTGGATGGATTAGGTCTGAGCTATTCACGATCGATGCTAAGTCGGATCGCCCGACCAGCAGGGAAATGATGCAGGGACCAATGATGCGCGCGCTTCTCGAAGAGCGATTTCACTTGAAGGTTCATCATGAACAGCGGGAGATGAACGTATCTCTGTTGACGGTGGATCGCGGTGGGCCAAAATTGCAACTTCACAAGCAAGGGACTTGCACCGCTTTGGATCCCAAAGGACCTCCGCCACCGCGTAAGCCTGGCGATACCACGCCGGCCGCTATTTGCGGGGGCGTCAGCAGGGCCCCGCGCGGCGGCGTGGATATTATTGGCGCCACAGTCGGAGATTTTTGCGTCTTGCTGTCGGGGAGCGACCGTGTTGTTGATGGAACTGGACTCACGGGGACATACGACATCCATCTGGATGTTGCGATGCAGGAGTTTATGGCTTTGATGGCCCCTCCACCTCCGGGAACGGATCCGGAAGCGAGCGATCCGGGCGCAACACTGGCGGGCGCGCTACACCGAATAGGGCTGAGATTGCAGCCGACCAAAAAGATGGTTGATACGTTGGTGATCGACCGTGCGGTGAGACCAGCGGAAAATTGATAGAGCAATAAAAAAGCGCGGGAGCCGAAGCTACCCGCGCTTTTGTTGGAGGCCGCCTGCTTACATGCGGCTGGACGTTGAGGAGGGCTTAACGGCGTCCGCCGCCGACGTGGCCTCCGCCACCAAAGCGAGCGCCGCCACCAAAGCGAGCGCCGCCGCCGAATCCGCCGCGGAATGCGGGGGCCGCTGGAGCGGCGGGACGAAACGCAGGGGCAGGAGCAGCGCCGCGATATGCCGGGACGCCTACTCTGCCGCGCGCGCCGACGATGCCGCGTGGGCCAATGTACCCACCACGATAACCGCCGATCCAGGGACGATAGGTGTTCCAGTAAACCGGCGAGTAGAATCCTAAGCCGAAACCGAATGGGCTATCCCAGTAACCCGCACCGGGGACGAAGGCCCACGAAGACCAGTAGGGATTCCAATACCAGCCGGTGCCGTAATACCACGCCGGGTTGTCGGCCACGATGGTCTGCGCTGTAGACATATTGGCTTCCGCCATGTATTCGGAGCGTACTTTGCTCCAAGCGTAGAGTGGGTCAGTCATCTTGGTGTCGAAGCCGTGAGTTTTCAGTTTGGCATTCGCAACCAAGTCTAACTGGTGACCTTTTTTGATTTTGATGGTGTTATCGCCGGCCCTTGCCGTGAGTTCGCCATCGTAGACTAAGATCTTCGGCTGATCTGCGTTGAATTCGTAGATGCCGCGCTTATCGATCATGGTATTGAAGCCGGCATCGATGATCTGAATGCCGCTGTCTTTTTCAGCCATGGCCGCTTCGACCATTGCCTGACCCTTCAACAAAGATATTCGGGTGTCGGTGATCGAGTTACGATCTAACCGCGCTTGTGAATTATTATTCAAGCGGAGGAATACTCCGGGCGTGAGAAGTAACTCGATCCTGCCATCGCGCGTTTCCACCGTTTGTCCGGGCTGTATCTGCGCGTTCTGCGAGGCCTGTAGCGCCTCTCCATTTACGAAAACTTGCCCTTCTGTGTAATTTACAGCGCCTGGTTGCGCTGTTCGGCCTTGGGCGAAGGCGGCGACACCCGCCAACAACAGCACAGCCGTCAATCGGCCGGGTGTTTTTAACAGGTTTTCCATAATTCCTCGAACCTTCCTTCCAATAAATGAGATGCAAGGACGGGGCCAAGGTTCTTAAGGAATTGTAATGGTGGCGAGTTACACCACGTGGTAATAACCGCTGCGCTCGATCACTTCTACAGGCACGTGAAAAAGGCGGCCTAACTCATTGGCTGTCAGTATGTCCCGCTTGTGACCGTCACGTTCCACGCGACCGTCGCGAATGGTGATGACACGCTCAATTTCCGGAACTATGTCAGGCAGATGATGCGTCACCATCAGCAGACTGATGCCGGTGCGCGAGAGTTTGCGCAGGATTTCACGAAGACCGAGCGCGGCGTGAAGATCCAGACTATTCGTGGGCTCGTCGAGGATCAAAGCCTGCGGATCGTGCACCAGCGCCCGTCCGATGAGGATACGCTTGGCCTCGCCGGAGGACATTTCGATGGTGTTGCGCTGCGCGAGGTGTGAGATTTCGAGCAGTTCCATCACTTCGCGGGCCTTTTCTTCCATTCCGCCAGTGACTTGATGGTTCGGCCAGATGCCAACGCTGCCGAAGAAGCCCGAAAGGACGATTTCGTACCCGGAATAGTCGCGCGTACACATCTGCATCCAGTCGTTGGAGATCAGACCGAGGTGATTGCGGAGGTCGAACAGGTTCCAGCGGTCGCGCCCCAGGATTTGCAGGCGCCAGGGCTCCGGTTTCTGGCGCGGGTAGAGCTCGCGCGAAATCATTTTGATGAGCGTGGACTTGCCGGAGCCGTTCGGACCTAAAATGGCGGCGTGCTCGCCTTCGGCGATGGAGAGCGTGAGCCCGTCGAGAATTGCGCGCTCGCCGCGCTGCACCGTCACGTTGAAAAAATCGATCAGAGCCGGCATTAGTGGGCGGGCGGAGGGTCCCCGCCTCCCTTGGGTGGCCGCCGCATGATCATCACCAAAGGCGAGAGCAGAATCACCATCACCGCGAGCACGCGAATGATGTCGACATAAGCAAGCGTTGTAGCCTGTCCAGTAACCAGACCTGCGATGCGCGCGTAGCTTTGCTGCTGCGGAGTAGCCGCGCCGCGCTGCGCGAGCGTTTGCGCCAAACCGCTCGACATCTGATTGAAAATAGGCGATCCGGCGGTGGTGTGGGCGGCCATGAACACCTGATGCTTTTGCGCCTGACGAGTCAGCATAGTGCTGATCACGGCAATACCGATACTGCCGCCGATGTTGCGCACGAAGCTATTCATGGCGGATATCTGATTGTTCTTCTCGCGCGGCGTTCCCACATACGCCAGGATGCTGGACGGCAGGAAGATGAACGCGAGGCCTATAGTCTGATAGGCGCGCAGCCACGCCGCGGTGCGGAAATCGATCTGCAGGTTGATGTGCGCGGCCATGTATAACAGCGCGACGCCGGTGGCGATGAACCCGAAGGCCATCATGAGGCGCTGGTCTATTCGGCTGACCAGTTGCCCGGCGATGGGCATCATGAGGAGCATCATGAAGCCGCCTCCCGCCAGCGCCTCGCCCGCTTTAACCGCGGGATACCCCAGCAGCAGTTGCAGAAACTGCGGGATGACCACCGTGGTGCCGAACAGCACAATACCAAGCACGAAGGTGAAGAACATCGCCGTGGAAAAGTTGCGGTTGCGGAAGAGGCGAATCTCGACGATGGGCGACGGGTGGTTGTATTCCCAGACGACCCAGGTGGCGAGCGTATAGATAGAAACGCAGAACAGAACGGTGATCCACGTCGTGGAGAACCAGTCTTTTTCCTGGCCTTTATCGAGCGCGATTTGCAAACAGGCGATGCCGAGGACAAGCATAGCCAGTCCGGGATAGTCGATTTTCGGCCTGCCCTTGGCGCGCTCGCGAATCAGGTACGGCGGGTCTTCGACCAGGCGATGAGTGAGATAAAGCGAGATGATGCCGATGGGCACGTTGATGTAGAAGATCCAGCGCCAACTGTAGTTGTCGGTGATCCAGCCGCCGAGTGTTGGGCCGATAGCCGGGGCGACAACTACCGCCATGCCGTAAACCGCGAACGCCATCCCTCGCATGGATGGTGGAAACGTATCGGCGAGAATGGATTGTTCGCTCGGTTGCAGACCTCCGCCGCCCACGCCCTGCAGGACGCGGCACAGCACAAGCGCGCCGAGTGACGGCGCAAGCCCGCACAAAAAGCTGCTGGCCGTGAAGAGCGCCACGCACAGCATATAAAAACGTTTGCGGCCCATGAGCCGCGAAAACCAGGCGCTGATCGGAAGAATGATGGCGTTCGATACCAGGTAGCTGGTGAGAACCCAGGTGGATTCCTCTTCGCTGACCGACAGGCTGCCGGCGATGTGGGGCAGCGCAACGTTCGCAATGGAGGTGTCCAGCACCTCCATGAACGTGGCCAGCGTGACGGTGAGCGCGACGGCCCAAGGATTATACTTGGGCGTCCAATTGGCGGTATCCGAGGAAGCCATTATTGCAGGTAGACCTTCGGCTCGACCGACATGCCGGGGCGCAGGCGGTCGAGGCCGGATTGATCCTTGTCGAAGCGGATGCGCACGGGCAGCCGCTGCACAACTTTCACGAAGTTACCGGTCGCATTTTCGGGCGGCAAGAGGCTGGTGACGGAGCCGGAGGCCGCGGGCATGCTTTCGACGTAGCCGTTGTAATCGAGATCGTAGGCGTCGATGTGAATTTTGACTTTCAGGCCGGGATGCATGCGGCGCAACTGCGTCTCTTTGAAATTGGCCGTGATCCACATATCGTTCGTCTGCGCGATGGTGAAGAGTTGCTGGCCGGCCTGCACGGTGGCGCCGACTTCAGCGCTGCGTTTGCCGATGATGCCTGCCACGGGAGCGATGATCTTGGTGTAGGAGAGATTCAGCAGCGCCTGATCGACCGAGGCTTTGGCGCGATTGGCCTGTGCTTCCTTCGACTGCAGATTGGCGCGGCTTTGAGCGAGCTGTTGGGGCGCGTTTTGGTTGCTCTGTGCGAGGCGCGTGCGCGCCTCCGCTACCAGAGCCTGGCGCTGGTCGACGGTGCGGGCGGCGGACTCCACTTGAGCCTGGTTTGCGGCGACGGTTGCCTTCGCAGCGTCCACGCCCGCGCTTTGAGCTTTGGCCGCCGCGACGATTTGATCGAACTGAGTCTTCGGAATTTCATCTTTTTCGACCAGAGTGCGGTAGCGAGCCAGATCCGCCTGAGCTTTGGCGTTGTTGGCTTCTGCTTCGCGTACTTGCGCTTCGGACTGCGCCAGGCGCTGGCGCGTGGCGGCGAGATCCTGCGCGGCAGCAGCAGCGGCGGCCAATTGGGTATCGACCTGCGCCTGCCCGGTGGAGATGTTGGCCTGGTTAGTCGTCTGCGTGATCGGCACGTTGGGATTCTCGGCCGCGATGTTGGCCTGCGACTCTTTGAGCTGCGCCTGAGCCTGTTCGGTGGCGACCTGATAATCGCGCGGATCGATGGTTGCGAGCACCTCGCCCGCGGTCACGGATTGGTTCTCGTCGACGTTGACTGCGGTAATCGTGCCCGAGATGCGCGAGCTGATGCTGTTGATGTGCGTGTCGACGATGGCGTCGTCAGTGGTCTCGTAAGTCGCGGCGTATCGATAGTAGAAGAAGCCGCCGACGAGCAGCACGATTCCGATCAGCCCCATGATCAGCATCGCGCGGCGGCGTTTGCGCGGATTGGGCGGCGCGGACGGTGCGGGCGGTGCAGCTTCAGGAGTGGCTCCCGCAGGCGCGCCGGCCGGAGTTGGAGATGGCGGATTCGAAGTAGCCGGGGTTTGCGTTTCGAGCGTTTCGGACATTACGGTTTCCTCAAAAACTGTTTGATGTTCTGATCGGCCTGACCCATGGCGCGCGCCAGGCTGGCTTTGGCGAGGTTGTGGGCGAACAGGCTGGAGATGTAGTCGCGCTCGGCGCTGGCCACCGATTCCTGCGCCTGGACGACTTCGACCGTATCGGCGACGCCCGCGGCGAAGCGATCGCGGGCCTGCTGAAGGGTGTCTGCCGCGAGTTTACGGTTGTTGTCGGCTACGGCCACCTGTTGAGCGGCGGAGTTGAGGTCAAGATAGGCAGTGCGAATGTCGGCATCGATGCGGCCGCGCAGATCTTCGTATTCGGCTTTACGCTGCTGGAGCGCGGCGTCTGCCTGTTCGATGTCGCCGTGAGCGCGGCGGCCGTTGAAGATCGGCATGTGCACGGAGCCGCTGAGGGCGAAGGTGCCGTGAGCGTTTGTCGGATCGGTCCCAATTACGCCGTAGTCGGCGTTGACGCCGATGGTGGGGAGTCGCTCGTCTTCGGCGGCGCGCTTGGAGATTTCGGCGGCGTGGATCTGCGCGTCGGCAGCTTTGAGATCGGCGCGATTCGCGTAGGCGCGGCGCAGAGCTTCATCCATCGCAAGGCTTTCGAGCGGCGAAAAAGGCAGCGTGTCGGAGAGCGTGAACTCCTGGCCCGGCGGAAGCCCGATGAGCCGCGCGAAGGCGATCTTTTGTTTGGCGAGATCGTTTTCGACGGAGGTGACGCGCTGCTGCTCGGTTTGCAGTTCCACCTGGCTGCGCGTCACATCGATGCGCGCGGCGACGCCGGCATCGTGGCGGTCTGACGCCTGTTTGTAAGTCTCTTGCGCGGTGGCGACTTGAGCTCGCGCAGACTCGACGCGCGCGCCGCTCGCGATGACTTGAAGATAAGCGCCGGTGACGGCGAGCGCGATCAGATCGTTGGCGTCCTGCGCGGAAAATTCGGTCGACTTCGCGTTCTGCTGCGCGGCACGGTAGTTGTTCCGGTCGGTGAGGTTGAGCAGCGTCTGGGAGACGCCGGCGCGCAGATCGAAATAATGAAACGGACCGATGACCGTAGGAAATGCGAAGCCGGGCGCGCTGAGGTGCAGGCTGGAGAAGCCGAGCGCGGCGAGATCGGTCTGCTGATCGACGCCTGTCAGGGCCGCGTTCACCTGCGGAAGAAGGCTGCTGCGGGCGACGATGATCTGGCCTTCCGCCTGACGCAGGCTGGCGCGGAAACCTACGGAGCCGAGGTTGGATTTTAAACCACGCTGGATGGCGTCATCAAGCGAGAGCGGCAGGGGTGCGCCCGGCGTTTGCGAAGTGGGAACGCTGCCCTGATAGGCGCCTTGCGTCTGCACAGTACTGTTCAGCGTATTGACGGTCTCACCGCCGGGATTTGTGGTTTGTTGCATAGTTACGCTGCCGGGCGAAGCGGTGCGGCCGGAGAGCGGCAGAGGGTTCACGCGGGCTCCGGGCGGGAGCGCTTCGGGCGGAGTTTGCGCGAATGCACTCAGAACCAACGTGAACGGCGTAATCCACAGGACGAACTTGAGCGGTGAAATGTTCATGTATTCCTCGGTGTCCGGTCTTGAGGGGAGACTCCGTGCCAGAGCAGATCGGCCGCGAAAGCGACTTCATTTTTCACTTGAAATTCCTTCCAGCCGAGAAGTTGCCTCTCCATGAGACCGCGCGCGATATCCGACACTTTGGCGGCCAATGCGGCGGGCGGCACACGCCGGATTTCGCCGCGGCGGATGGCGGTTTTGATGAGGCCGGTGAGGTGTTTCAGATTATCCAGTTGCAAAGTCCGCATTTCCTGGCTGATCGGTTTGATAGCGCACATGCCGGCATACTCGGTCAGGTAGATGCGAAGGAAATCTTTGTTGGCGCGGCCATATTCCATGCGGGCGCGGAAGTAGGCCTCGATCTTGTCGCGCAGCGTGGGCGCCTGTTCCATACGCGCGCGCGAATTGGCGGCGTAGGCTTTGATGTCGCGCAGCAGGACGGCCAGGTACAGTTCCTCCTTCGATTTGAAATAGAGGTAAACAGTGCCCTTGGCTATGCCGGCTTCGGCTGCGACATCTTCTACGGAGCTGGCTTCGAAGCCGTCGCGCGAAAAAACCGTACGCCCGGCATCGAGAATCATTGCTCGTTTTGCGCTGACTGACTGGTCAGTCATATTTCTACCATAGCGAATCCGCTCTCTTGTTGCAAGCCATTGGCCGTTCTTCACACGGGCGATTGGGGTGAATGGAAACCCGGCGAAGGCGGGCGGGGCAGGCAATTGACCGGCCCGATTTATGACTAGACGATGAAGAGCCGGAACGACGCCCTACGAGAATCCCCTACATGTTTCGTTGTACGGCCGCGTAGTGAAAATTCCGCTTAAACAATCGATTCGACCTCATGGCGCTCGGCCTCACTTAACTTCCATTCAGTGGCTTTGGCGTTGGCGCGGACCTGTTCGGGCGAAGTTGCGCCGGCGATTACGGATGCGACTTGCCGGTGCGACGCGAGCCACGAGAAAGCGAGTTCGAGGAGCGTGTGCCCGCGTGCTTCACAGAACTGCGCCAGCTTTTCGACTTTTGCCAGATTCTCGGCAGTGAAGACCTTTGGCCCCCACCCCGCGTGTCCGCGGCTGCCTTCGGGAAGATCTTTGCCGGCGCGGTATTTGCCGGTGAGCAGACCGTTGGCGAGCGGAAAGTAGGGCAGGAAGGCGAGCTTTTCGCGTTCGCATTCTTCGAGCACGCCTTCTTCCGGATCGCGATGAAAAAGGCTGTATTCGTTTTGCACGCTGACGAAGCGCGCGCCCGTATCCGCGGCCTTTGCGGCTTCGCGCAGTTGATCGGGATTGAAGTTGGAGCAGCCGATTTCGGCGACTTTGCCCTGTTTGACGAGATCGTCCAGCGCGCCGAGAGTGTCGGCGATAGGCGTATCGGGATCGGGTTTGTGGATCTGATAGAGATCGATGCGATCGACGTCAAGGCGACGCAGGCTGGCTTCCACGGCGGAGCGCACGTAATCGGGTTTCGCGCCCTGGCCGATGCCTTCCATCTTCATTCCGAACTTGCTGGCGATCACGGCGCGGTTGCGCTTGCCCTGAAGCGCGCGGCCAAGGAACTCTTCACTGTGGCCTTGATCGTAGATGTCGGCCGTATCGAAGAAGTTGATGCCGGCATCAAGCGCGGCGTCTACTACGCGGCGCGATGCGGCGTCATCGATACGCCATCCGAAATTATTGCAGCCCAAACCGGTGAGTGAAACCTCGAGTGAAGCGATGCGGCGTGTTTCCATTTATGATTCTCCTGTGCCCTTTTCTGCCCGGTTCCATTGGAATACCAAACCGAATCGCCTTTCCGAGGCCCTCGCGCGGAAGAGAGCGGAGGGCGTGGCGATTTTGGATCTCACGCAGTCCAATCCGACGCAGGCCGGATTTCAATATCCGATGGAAATAGCGGACGCGTTCGCGGATTCGTCCGTACTTCGTTATGATCCCTCGCCGCGGGGCATGCGCGCAGCAAGAGAAGCAGTGAGCCGGTATTACTGCGCACGCGGGCGCATGGTTTCACCGGAGCGTATCCTGTTGACGGCGAGCACGAGCGAGGCGTACAGCTACCTATTTAAGCTGCTGACGAATCCGGGGGAATCGGTGCTGGTTCCGCGGCCCTCGTATCCGCTGTTTGAATATCTGGCCACGATGGAATCGATTGCGGTGCAGCAATATCCGCTGCGGTATGACGAAGGGTGGTCGATTCCGGTGGACGAAATACCGGAAGGCGCGAGCGCGCTTGCGCTGGTGAATCCAAACAATCCGACGGGCTCGTTTTTGAAGGCGCATGAGCTGGCGCAACTGGCGCGACTCGGGATGCCGGTGATCTGTGACGAAGTTTTCAGCGATTACGGCTTTGGCGAAGACGCGAAGCGCGTGACCACGCTGGTGGATTTCGACGAAATTCTGAGTTTTTCGATGAGCGGGCTGTCAAAAGTGGCGGGGCTGCCGCAGATGAAGCTGGGGTGGATTGTGATCAATGGGCCGGAGGCAGAAGCGCACGACGCGATGGAAAAGCTGGAGTGGATCGCGGACACATATCTTTCGGTGGGCGCGCCAGTGCAGTGCGCCGCGGCGAAGTTATTAGAGGTGGGCGAGGATATTCAGCGGCAGATCCGCACACGCACGTGGAGCAATTTGACGCATATGCGCGAGGTGCTGCGCGGAACCGCCGGCGGCATTTTGAAGGTGGAGGGCGGCTGGTATGCAACGGTGCGCATGCCGCGCGTGCGGACGGAAGAGGAGTACGCGCTGGAACTGCTCGAGACGAACGACGTGTTGGTGCAGCCGGGGTATTTCTACGATTTCGAGAGCGAAGCGTATCTGGTGATCAGCCTGTTGACGGAAGAGGCAGTGTTTCGAAAAGGCATGACCCATGTGCGAGCGATGCTGTAGCGCAGGTGCTACATATATGAGCGATTTGAGTGTTAAACGACGGCGCTTACCCCTAATGACGCTATCGTTCTGCGTGGTGGCCGGCTTTATTGCGGCCTCACTCTATATGAGTCCCGTGCGCGCGGCGCAGGAGACAGGTTCCGCGGCTCCGGCTTTCGAGGTAGCCTCCATCAAACACTCTGTTGGGGATTCGACGTTGCGCGCGCGGCTGCTTGAGTCTGTGGAAAACATCTTTCCAGGCGAATTATTTTCTGTGAGCGGCGATAGGTTCGCGGCTCACGGCAGGACTCTATCCGAGTTGGTTGCGGGCGCATATCTGATCCCGGTGCGTGAGATCGTGGGACCTTCGTGGATGTCAGACGTCAGGTTCGATATCGAGGCCGTCATTCCTTCCGGCCAGAGTTCGGACCAAGCCGCGGAAATGCTGCGGGCTCTCCTTGAAGAGCGCTTCGCCCTCAAAGCGCATCGCGAGGTTCGCAGGATGTCCGGATACAGTCTTTCCATAGGCAAAGGCGGCCCGAAGCTCACGGAGACCGGCCCGCCTGTGCCAACCAACAATTTCAGTAACTATGTCAGCCGCATCAAGCCGGGATTTAATGGGGAGCAGATGGATCACTGCAATGTACCCCAACTTATCGGGGCGTTGGCGCAAGATTTGAGGGCGCCGGTCGAAGACCAAACCGGATTGAAAGGCCACGCCGCGATTTTGATTCAGTATCGCTACAGCGACTGGGTGGACGAATCGGCTCGACCCGCCATAGTTCAGGAGGCGCTCAGGCGAGTACGGTCTTCGGCTGACTGCTGGGAAAGTGGATGCTCCCGTTCTGGTTATCGACAACATTTCAAAAACACCGACGGAAAATTGACCCTACTTCGAGCGAGCGGCGTCTTGGTGCAGCCGGGCCATTTCTACGATTTCGAGAGCGAAGCCTATCTATGATCAATCTGTGGGCGGAAGAGGCAGTAGTCGACAAGGGATGACGCACGCGCGAGCGATGCTATAGCGCCCAAATAGGGCAGGGCGCAGCGAGGGATAAAGTTGGAAAAGTTTGGGATGAGGGTCCGCTGGTGCGCCCGCCTTTTGTTATGCTCTTACGACAAAGCCATATGCGTATCACAACATTCACCTTGCGGGCGGCCCTGGCGCTCGCTGTCTCTGCGCTTTGCTTCGGGCAAACGGCGCAAGAAAAAGTCGATCTAAACGTCATTCGCAAAATCAAAGCCGCAGAGTTGGGCGGCGGAGGACGGGGCGGGGCAAACGGCGCCGGTAGTCAGGTCATGAACATCATGTACAACCTTACCGACCGCTACGGGCCGCGCTTGACGAACTCACCTCAGTTCCGCGCTGCCGGCGATTGGGCTGTCGGACAGATGAAGGAATGGGGCCTGACGAATGTGCACCTGGAAAAGTGGGCGACGACGGGCGGACGCGGCGGACCGATTCCAAGCTGGGAAGTGAAGGGCTACGCGGGCGCGATGGTAGAGCCCACGTATATGCCAATCATCGGATATCCACAGGCCTGGAGCGGCGGGACGAACGGCCCGAAAACCGGCGAGGTAGTAATCGCCAGTGTGCAGACGCCGGCCGATTTGGAAAAGTGGCACGGGAAGCTGAAGGACAAGATTGTCTTCCTGGTGGAGCCGGTGGATCTGGCGTTTCCGACGACGCCTCTAGCGCACCGCTACTCGGATGAAGAGCTCGAAGCATTGGTGCCCGAAGTGTTGCCGCAAAATGGCGCGGGCGGCCGCGGTGGCCGCGGGGGACGAGGCGGGCTGCCGGCGATCGCGACTATGACTCCGGAAGAGCGCCAGGCGTTCACGGAGAAGCAGCGCACGTTCTGGGCGGATGAAGGTGTGATCGCGACGGTGACGACCTCGGCGCGCGGGGATAGCGGCACGGTATTTGCGAGCAACGGATCGCCACGCTCCGGCGATCCGACGAAGAATTTGCCGTCGGTGGCGATTACGGCGGAGAATTACAATCGCATTGCGCGCCTGGTACAGCACGGCGTGGCGGTAAAGATGACGTTCGACATCAAGACGCAATTCGATATGTCGCAGACGGACAGCTTCAACGTGATTGGCGAAATCGCGGGCTCGACTAAGCCCAACGAGGTCGTGATGGTGGGCGGTCACTTCGATTCCTGGCACATGGGCACCGGCGCGACCGACAACGGCGCAGGCAGCGCGGCGGCGATGGAGGCGGTGCGCATTCTGAAATCGCTCAACCTGAAGATGGACCGCACGGTTCGCCTGGGTCTGTGGGGCGGCGAAGAAGAGGGACTGCTGGGTTCGCAGGCTTATGTGAAGGCGCACTTCGCGGATCCGGCGGTGATGAAGCCGACGGCGGAGCACGAAGGGCTGGCTGGCTACTTCAACGTGGATAACGGCACGGGCAAGATCCGCGGCATTTATCTGCAGGGCAACGAAATGTGCCGGCCGATCTTCGAGCAGTGGTTTGCGGCGATCAAAGACTTGACGCCGGGCGTGATTACGTCGCGCAATACGGGCGGAACGGACCACCTTTCGTATGTCGCGGTGGGGTTGCCGGGGTTCCAGTTCATACAGGACCCGATGGACTACGACACGCGCACACACCACTCGAACATGGACGTGTATGACCGGATCCAGCAGGGCGACATGGAGCAGATCGCGGTGATTGAAGCCGCGTTCCTGTACAATGCCGCGATGCGTCCGGACAAACTGCCGCGCATCGATCCGCCGTTGCCGCAGGCGGGACGCGGCGGACGCGCGGGCCGGGGCGGAAATTAAGTTACAGATTGAGGGGCCGGTTTTCCAGGCCGGCCCCCGAGATTGGAAGTGAACCCTCAGTTTGCGCGCGCCGCGCGCTCCATTCAGCTCCCGCAAGAACAATCATAGAAGCCATAAAACTCCACAGCACGATGGTGGCGGAGTGTTGAAACACGCCGTACTCCGCGCTGATTTTCGCCTGCATGAAGCGCCACGCGAGCAGGTTGAGGTATTTCAACGCTTCGAGCACGACGCCGATCACGATCGCCGTCACGGCGGCGTTCCGCGGGCTAATCTTGCGATTGGGGAGCAGCCAATAGACCAGAAATAGCGCCAGCATGGAGAGCGGAAGGGCCGCCACCTTGAAGATCAGCAGGTTCACCCAGACGGCGTCTGGAAGTCCGCCCGCCCAATCACCCACCCACTTGCGGTTGAGTGCGCTGAACATCAGCGAGAGTAGCGCGAGCGAGCCGCAGGCGAAGATCATGCCGAGGGCGACGAGTTGGTTGCGCCAGTAGGGCCGGTTCTTGGGCACGCCCCAGGCGCGGTTGAGTGCGACTTCGAGCGGCTCAAACACGCCGTTTGCGGTGAGGAGCAGCAGAAACATGGAGCCAAGCTCGACAGAGGAGCGCGGCGCGTTGCGGCGGACGAACGAGCCGAGGTCGCCGGGAAAGTAGTCGTCGAGAGCGACGTAGATGGCTTGCACCGCGGCGGGCCAGTGCAGGACTTTGCTGCAGAAGGACAACATCACGGTCAGGAAGGGATAAAAGGAGAGCAGTACGCTGGCGGCGATGGCGAGCGCATAGACGTGCGCTTCGGTCTCCATCATATAGGTGGCGGTCGGACGCCAGCGCGTGAGTTTCAAAGCGGGAAGTTAGTGGCCGTTGCCGCCAGGGACGGGGGGCGCTTTGCCGCCCTTGCCTTGATCACCCTGTGCACCGCCGGCGCCACCTGCGCCGCCTGCGCCCGGCACGCCGCCGCCGATGGGTACGCCGCCTTGGCGCTGCACAAGGACTTGATATAAGTCGCGGGCCGCCGCCAGTCCGCGCCGGTAGATCTGGTCTTTGTCGATCCTCTTACCCATAAGGCCCTGTCCGCGCACGATGCGGATGGTATCGCCCGGGTGTAGGAGTGGCTCGGTTCCAGGTGCGGTGATGTTTTGTACCTGCACCAGGCCTTCATCGCACGAGACCACCGTGGTGTCGGCATCTTCCACGATCACGTCAAAGATGGTTCCCCGGACAGAGATGACGGCGGTAGGCGTCGTAACGCTGTTATTATTCGGGCCTTTGGAGTGATCGATGAAGACCTTGATGCGGCCCATGATGACGTTGAGCAGGTGCGACCAGGCAGGCCAGTCTTCACGGAAGATTACAGTAGAGTTTTCGTAAACCTCGAAGCTGCTGTTATCTTCCAGGCGGAACCGGGCAAAGCTGGAGGGGCCGGTAACGACGGTTTGCTGAGCGCATACCTGACTGTGTTTGAGCAGATCGAGCGGCGTGTCGACGCGCCCATCCTTAATTAGGGAGACTTGCCCGATAACCTGTTCGAGCTTAGCGACCGGCTTTCCGGAATTGAGGCACTGCGCGCCTGCGGGCAGACAAAGGCAGGATGCCAGCGCGGCAAGGGCAACGCGACCGATCATCGGCTTGGAGGGCCTTCTTCTCATGAACGCAAACGGCCTAAAATAGTACGTTACTAAGTACTAACCCCAACCCAAACGGAGAAGTCGCGCAAAGTGAAGCTGGCCGACCGGTCAGCCCGACTTCCCATGCGAGTCAGTTTAGCATCAAACATGCTACGCAACTCGTCGCCCGCTATGAAGCTTCGTTAACAAATGGCGTATATTCAAGGATTTGATGCAAGTGTCACAGTGTCAGTTAGGGTAAAATGAGACCTATTGTGTGTCAGACGGCCACAACCCGTGTCGCGAGCTTAGTCCTCGTTTTGGCCACGCTCGCGGCGGCCCAAACTTCGCCGGATTGGCGAAAGGTGGGCGGCGCGTCTGTGGATCTGGCCTTGGCGTCTCCCGCAACCGGACCTGTTACTAACGTTTGGTTTTCGCCTGGCGGCGTGCTTTTCGCGCGGACCTCCTTAGGTGCGATTCTGCAGACGGCGGATTTCGAAAACTGGACTCCGGCGCCCGAAGGAATCGTGCCGCCACAGCAAAGCGCGGCGCAAGCGGTTCGGACGCCCGAGGCCGGTGCGCAGATCCTGAGCGTTTCGACCGATGGCCGCTCGATTTGGGGTTTGGGACGGCAGGTTTCTCGCTCGGTTGACGGCGGACGCTCCTGGAGCAATCTCACCGGCTATCGAGGACGCTCCGTGATCGGAGTGGCGCAGCATAGCGTGGCAGTGGCGCCGGCGGATGCGAGCCAGATCGTGGTCGCAAATGACTATGGCGTGTGGCGGTCGCTGGATGGCGGGGCGTCGTGGAGCGGACTGAACCAATCGCTGCCGAATCTGCCGGTGTTGCGCATTCTGGCGACGCCCACGGGAGCAGCGGGTACGCGAATTTCGGCCGATGGCTTGGGTGAACTCGAACTGCCCCCGGGCGGTGTGGTGTGGCAGGTTTCGGGCGCCAGCGATTTGGCCAATGATTTTGCGGCGCGGCAACGGTATTCGGTGCAACTCGGCGCGGAAATTACGGCGGTCGCTGCATCGAAAACGCTGGTTTACGCGGGCTCGGCGGATGGACACATCTGGGTTTCGCACGATAGCGGCAAGACGTTCCCGGACCTTCCGCACGCGGCGAATGCGCCGGTGTCCAGCATTTTTGTCGATCCTGCGGAATCGAACGTTGCGGTAGCGGCGCTCGCAGGGAACGGCGCGCATGTATTGCGCACGGTCGACGACGGGCGCGTGTGGGATGCGCTCGATTCCGCGAGTTTGCCGGCGGCGCCGGCGCACGGAATTACGGCCGACCGCGCGACGGGTTCGATCTATGTCGCGACGGACAAGGGCGTGTTTTACGGACATGCCGATTTGGAAGCGGCTTCGCTTACGCCTGTGACCTGGCAGAACCTGACGGCGCAACTTCCGCGGGCGCCGGCGATGGATGTGCGGCTGGATCCGGGCGGCACGCAACTCTATGTTGCGCTGAAAGGTTATGGCGTTTACGCGGCGCTGGCTCCGCATCTGCGGCGGGCGCTACGGATCGTGGATGCGGCGGATTCGGGGATACGTCCCGCGGCGCCGGGGTCGCTGCTGAGCGTGGTGGGAGCGAACGTCAGTTCGGCGACCGATGGCAATTTGAAGTATCCGGTGTTGATGGCGAGCGAGAACGGCTCACAGATTCAGGTGCCATTCGAAGCGGCGGGTTCGAATCTGGCGTTGTCCCTACAAACCGCCAGAGGACGCTTGACTGCGAACGTGCCGATGCAGCCTGTGTCCCCCGCGATCCTGCTGGGCGCGGGCGCAGTGCCGATGTTGTACGATGCCGATACCAATCTCCCGCTCGATTTGCGCAACGCCGCGCATTCCAATGGACGCGTGGCGATTCTCGCCACCGGCTTGGGCAGGGTGAGTCCCGATTGGCCGGCAGGCGTTCCAGCGCCCGAGAATGCGCCGGCGGTGGTGGCGCAGGTACAGGCCTCGCTTGATGGCGTCCCGGTGCAGGTTACGCGGGCTACCCTGGCGCCGGGGCATGTCGGCTTCTACCTGATTGAAGTGCAGTTGCCTATGATCACGAATGCCGGCGTTTCCACGCTTCATGTGACGGTTGATGGGCGCGAGAGCAATCCCGTGCAACTCTGGATCGAACCGTAACTGCGGCTCGCCCAACCACCAGGAAAGACGCGCAGCGAGCATGCTACCTTGAGGGGCATGAATCCATATGCCGCGTATCTTGGATCGAATGATGCTTTGGAGACGATTGGCGAAACGCCGCAGCGGCTGACGTCTCTGCTGAGCGCCATTGGCAGTGGCGCGGGCCGGGCGCCTGCTCCTGGAAAGTGGAGCGCGCGGGAGATCGTGGTGCACCTGGCGGATTGCGAGCTGGTGTTTGCATTTCGTCTGCGTCAGGCCGTGGCGGAGGACAATCCCGTGGTGCAGTCGTTCGACCAGGAGAAGTGGGCTGCGCAGTATGATGCTTACGATTTAGCTACGGCGATGCAGGCCTTCGCGGCGCTGCGCCAGTGGAATCTTGCCTTTATTCGCTCGTTGGCGCCAGAGGCGTTGCAGCGCAACATGACGCATCCGGAGCGCGGCGAGATGACGTTCCAAACATTGCTGGAGACGATCGGTGGCCACGATCGAAATCACCTGGAGCAACTGGAACGAATTGCAGGAAGCTAAACCCGGCGAGATTATCCAATTGCCGAAATAATCACATCTGCCGAAAGAGGAAAAGGCACGTGTTTATCCTGTGGCTCGATCGCATTTAGCGGCCGACAGCCGGCGGCGTTTGTACCACCGAGAGCAGTAAACAGAATACAACCAATATCGCTAAACCACCCGCTACCATCATCTGAAATCCCTCCACCCGCAACTGTGTCGAGCACGTTTCATTCCAAAACGCCCCACATAGGAAACTAAGTGACGGCACGCGCATTTTCAGTCACGCATAGGTAAAGAGGTGTGGCGAATGGGCAATTTGTATCCGCCTCACGCCACGCCTGAGAGTGGGCGGACTAGGACAGGGTCGTCTTGGGCCTCGCGGGCAGTTTTGCTAAACTGTACGAAAGCAGGCGATCCCCGCTCGAAACCTCGTGCGCTCGGGCAACCCACCCAGCGCTTTCCGTTAAGTCTATGCACTCGAACTCTGTAACTACCGGTCTCCCTCCTGCTCAAGGACTTTACGACCCGCGCTTCGAGCATGATGCGTGCGGCATTGGCTTCGTCGCCAACGTGAAGGGACAGCGCTCCCACGACATTATTCTGAAGGGCATACAGGTTCTGATGAACCTGACGCATCGCGGCGCATGTGGCTGTGACCCCGAAACCGGAGACGGCGCCGGAATTCTGATACAGATTCCGCACGCATACTTTGCGCGCGAGTGCTCGAAGCTGGGGTTCACGCTACCGCCGGCTGGCGAATATGGCGTCGGCATGACGTTCCTGCCTGTCGAGCCGCCGGCGCGGCAGAAGTGCGAAGGCGTGATCGAAAAGATCGTCCGCGACGAAAATCTGACCGTGCTGGGCTGGCGCGATACGCCGATCGATGGAGACGCGATTGGACGCATTGCGCGCGGTTCGCAGCCGTATATTCAACAGATTTTCGTAACCCGCGGCAAGGGGATGACGGAGGCGGATTTGGAGCGCCGCCTGTATGTGATTCGCAAGCGGATCGAGTCGCAGGCGGGCAGCATGGGGATCTACATCCCCAGCTTTTCGGCGCGCACGATTGTCTATAAAGGGCTGCTGCTGGCGGCGCAGATCGCCAATTTCTATCCGGAATTGAGCGATCCCGAAGTGGTGAGCGCGCTGTGCCTGGTGCACCAGCGGTTTTCGACCAATACGTTCCCCAGCTGGCGCCTCGCGCACCCGTACCGCTACATCGCGCACAACGGCGAGATCAACACGGTGCGCGGCAATGTGATTTGGATGAACGCGCGGCAGAGCGTGTTGGAATCGCCGCTCCTCGGCGCGGACATCAAAAAACTGTTTCCGATTGTGGAGCCGGGCGGAAGCGATTCGGCTGCGCTGGACAATGTGCTGGAACTGCTGGTGATGTCCGGACGGTCGCTGGCGCATTCGATGGCAATGCTGCTGCCGGAAGCGTGGTCGAAGAACGAGCACATGAACCAGCAGAAGCGGGCGTTTTACGAATACCACGCTTCGTTGATGGAGCCCTGGGACGGCCCGGCGGCGATTGCGTTTACGGATGGCCGCTCGATCGGCGCGATGCTCGATCGAAACGGGCTGCGTCCGGCGCGGTACGTGGTGACGAAGGACGATTTGCTGATCATGGCGTCCGAAGCCGGCGTGCTGCCGGTGAAGCCGGAGAACATCAAGACCAAAGGGCGGCTGCAACCGGGCAAGATGCTGTTGGCGGACCTGGAAGAAGGCCGGATTGTCTCCGACAAGGAGCTTAAAGCGACGCTGTATGGCCGCCGCCCGTATCAACTGTGGCTGAAAGAAAATCAGGTCACGTTTGAAAGCCTGGCGGAGCCGCCGCGCGAGCACGCGATCGAGGCTTCGAGCATTTTGTCTCGTCAGCGCGCCTTCGGCTACACGGACGAAGACATTCGGCTGATTCTGGCGCCGATGGCGGCGAACGGAGAAGAACCGGTGGGCTCGATGGGCGTGGATACGCCGCTTGCGTGCCTGTCGGACAAGCCCCAGCCGTTGTTCAATTACTTCAAGCAGCTTTTTGCGCAGGTGACGAACCCGCCGATCGATCCGATTCGCGAAGAGATGGTGATGTCGCTGCGGAGTTACATCGGCGTCGAGCGAAACATTCTGGCCGAGACGCCACAGCACTGCCATACGCTGAAGTTGAAAGATCCGGTGTTGACCAATCGCGACCTCGAGAAGCTGAAACGCGTCTCGCAGGGCGACTTTCTGGCGACCACGCTGCCGGCGCTGTTCCCCGTCGAAGAAGGCGCGAAGGGTCTGGAGCGTGCGCTGACGCAGTTGGAGCGAAGCGCCTCCCGCGCGATTCAATCCGGCTACAGCATTCTGATACTTTCCGACCGCGGCGTGGACCGCGAGTACGCTCCCGTCCCGAGTTTACTGGCCCTGACGGCGGTGCAGAACCACCTGGTGCGCGAAGAGACCCGTACGCAGGTCGCGCTGATTATCGAATCGGGTGAGCCGCGCGAGGTGATGCACTTTGCGCTTCTGATTGGCTATGGCGCGAGCGCGGTAAATCCGTATCTTGCTCTCGAGAGCGTAGAAAATGATAGCGGGCGTGGGCTGCCGTCGGGCCCGGGCGCGGTGGAGAACTATCGCCATTCGATTTACAAGGGCCTCTTAAAAACGTTCTCGAAGATGGGCATCTCCACGCTGCAGAGCTATCGCGGCGCCCAGGTCTTTGAGGCCGTCGGTCTGAACAAAGAACTGGTGGATCAATACTTCACTGGCACCTCTTCGCGCATTGAGGGTGTGGGCCTCGATGTGCTCGCCCTGGAGGCCGCTGCCAAGCACCGCTTCGCCTTTCGTCCAGTCTCCGCATCCG
>DATAUH010000018.1:0-8083 GCA_036268375.1 Bryobacteraceae bacterium
CAATCACCGCGCGGATATGGAGAACCGGATCGCCGAACTCAAACATGATCTGGGAGCCGACCGATTCTGCCTGAAAGATTTTCACGCCACCGATGCAGTCTTCCGGAGTGTATTGCTGTTATTCAATCTGCTGAGTGAATTTCGCCGGGCAAGCGGCATGTCGCAGCACAAGGAGCCGGGCACGCTCAGATCCCAGGTGTTCCTATGCGGGGCGGAATTGACGTACGTCGGGAGCGAGATCTTTCTATGCATGTCCACGGCTTGGGGCGGGCTTCAGCGAAGAATCTCGTTACTCTCCAACATCTTGACCTGGATTTTCCCAATCTCACCGAAGTTAGTGCCGGTTCCCCCTGACTGAGTCCTCCTCGACGGCGAAACCGCACCCTATGATCTAACTTCGGAATTCAGGTTTAGAATGCCGCGGCGCTCCGCATCGCTCGAAGTGCCGTTGAGCGGCCAAAGAGCGTTACGTTTTCGGCAACAAATTGGACACCGATGGTGTCTGAGGATCATGGCTTTCGACCTGGACTCCCTCGGACAGGACATTCGCTACGCCGTTAGGGGCCTGCTTCGCAACCCGGTGTTTTCGCTTACTGCATTCCTGGCGGCGACGCTGGGGATCGGAGCGACCACAGCCGTGTTCAGCGCGGTTGACCGGATACTCTTCCGGCCGTTGCCGTATCTCAATGAAGACCAATTGGTTTCGGTAGGGCTGATGGCCCCTGTCGACACCAACGAGTTTCTGTTTGCAGAGCCCTATTTCGATTTGCGCCGCGATCCGGGGCCGTTTGCTGATGTAACGGCGTTTCAAGCGGGCTCGATCGCCACCGATTTGACGGAAGGCGCGCCGATCCGGCTGAATGCGCTGCGGCTGGAAGCGAATTTTCTGGATGTGTTTGGTATCCGGCCGGCGGCGGGGCGCATGTTTACACGCGCCGAAGATCGGCCCGGCGGACCGCCGGTGGCGCTGATTTCGTACTCGCTGTGGCAGAGCCGTTTTGGCGGAGAAGCGACCCTGCTCGGGCGAACCATTTCTCTCGACGGCGCGCCAGTGCGAATTCTGGGGGTGTTACCGAAGGATTTCAAGATGCCAACGCTGACCGGGGCGGACCTCATCTTGCCGTTGGCCCTCAATCCTGCCACGGAGCGCAACGGGAGGGCATTTCGCGTATTTGCGCGCATGAGGCCGGGTGTGACGGTGACGCAAGCGATTGCGCAACTGCAGCCTGAATTTGCACGTGCGCTGCTGACCGTGCCGCCGCAATTTCGGAAAGAAGTAACCCTGCGCGTGCGCCCGGTGCGGGACCGGCAGGTAGGTGATGCCAAAGCAGCATCCCTGGCGCTCTTCGGGTCCGTACTGGCGGTGTTGCTGATTGCGTGCGCGAACGTTGCGAGCCTGCTGTTGGCGCGATCGGTATCGCGCGATCGGGAACTGGCGGTGCGAATGGCCTTGGGCGCATCGCGATGGAGACTGGCGCGGCAGACGTTGACGGAGAGTCTGATTTTGAGTTTCATCAGCGCGGCCGCGGGATGCGCTCTGGCGAGCGTGCTGCTGCGTGTGTTTGTTTCGCTTGCGCCGGCGGCGCTGCCGCGGTTGGCGGAGGCTTCCATCGATCGCAGAGTACTCTTGTTTTCGATCGGCGCTGCGTTGATATCAGGTGTGCTGCTGGGGTTGGCGCCCGCGATGCGGCGGTCGGGCGCATTGGTGGCGGGGGCCTCGCGAGTTACTGTGACAACCCGCGGCGGAATACGAGCGGCGCTGGTGACCCTCGAAATCGCGTTCTCGATGGTGCTCTTGATGGGTGCGGGCTTGCTGCTGCGCAGTCTGTGGAATTTGGAAAGCGCGCCGCTGGGATTCGAAGCGAATCATCTCGTGACTGCACGTTTCGTGCTCGGCCGGCAACGCTATGGCGCACCCGAAAAGCAAATTGCATTCTTCAACCAGTTGGAGCAGCGATTGGCGGGCGCTCCCGGCGTGGAGGCCGCCGCGATTTCGGACAATATTCCGCCGTCGGGTGGAATGCGCGGCAGGCCGCTGGCGTCGATTGAGGTCGACGGGCATCCGCGAATAGCGGAGGGCACTGGCGGAATGGTGAGTTGGCGTTATGTGACGCCGGAGTACTTCAAGGTATTCGGAATTCCGCTGGTGCGTGGTCGTGCGTTTCAGGAGAGGGACCGCGACGCTTCCGATTTTACGGCCATCTTGAGCCAATCGCTCGCGCGACGGCTCTTTCCGAATGAAGACCCGATTGGCCGTAGAATTCTGAAGGGTCCGCACGGAGAGTGGACCACAGTCGTAGGCGTCGCTGCCGACGTAACGAACCTGGGCGCGGCACGGGAAAGCTGGCCCGAATACTATGTGCTGCGGAAGCATGCGATCGACTTCAATTTTCAAAATGCGGAGCCCCCGATGGGGTGGCGCTCGGCAGTGGTAATCGCGCGTACTGCGACGCCCGCAATCGCAGCCGCCTCGATTCGCGATATTGTCTCGTCCATTGAGCCCGCATTGCCGCTGGAGATAGCGACGATGCCGCAAACCCTGCGCGAATTGGACCAGCGGCCGCGTTTTTACGCGTTGCTGTTGACAGCGTTCGCGGCTATGGGAGTGCTGATTGCGGCCGTGGGTCTGTTTGGCGTGATGTCGTTTCTGGTGACGCAGCGGACGCGCGAAATTGGAGTGCGAATGGCGCTCGGTGCAACTCCGGCAGCGATTTTGCGCATGACCCTGGCTTCGGCGGGGCGATGGACGCTTGCGGGAATCCTGTTGGGGACGGCGGGATCGCTGGCAGCGGCGCGCGTGTTGCGTTCGCTGTTGTTCCATGTGGCGCCATGGGATCCGGCGGCGTTGCTGGCAGCGGCGATCGGCCTGTGCGTGGTCGCCCTGGGCGCCACTGCGGCGCCTGCTCGACGTGCTGCTGCGCTCGACCCGAACCGGACGTTGCGCGAAGAGTAAGCTACCAGGCGCCCTGTTTGGGGCCGAACCACCACATCAGACCGACCGTGGCGGTGCTCTGGTGATTTGCGAACAGCCCTAGCGTATCTTTGTAGAAGTAACCGCGATTCGACATATCACGCCGCCATTCCCAGCGCAGCAGGAAGCCTTCGCCGAACTTGTAGTCCGCGGTAAGCGTGGCTTCTTTGAGCGATTGTGGAACTCCGCTGAAGAGACCGTTGCGATCGTTTATGTATTCGCCGCGGGCGGCGAGAGTGAACTTATCGGTAATATGGCGGCGGATGTAAGCGGCGCCTCCCATCGTTTCCTGAGCCGTAGAGTTGGCCTGCTGGCGTTCGACTACCCAATCGGATTCCAGGGCGAAATCGAGTTTGGGAGTTGCTTGCCAGGTTACGTAATTGTCGAAGATATTCAAGCGGCCGTTCGCAGCGGGGCGAATGGGTTCGAAAGGTATGCCCTGCAGCGTCGGCGCGCCAGCCGGGGCGCCACCGTTCAGGAAGTACACAACGTCCGGATGTTCCTGGCCAAGATAGTAGTTGACGGTCCAAGTTATTTTTTTGTTTGGCATGAGAACGAACCCAAAGAGCTGGTCTTTGTAGCCATTGTAGGCTTCAGTTTGATTGGTTCCGTTGGTTACCCAGTAATTCACAGCGAGCGCGTCGTTCACTTTGTAATTCATCCGCAGCCCCATGTGGTAGAAGGGCAGATAGTCAAACCAAAAGGAGCGAGAGTAATTGATTTGATCCTTGGTGTAGTTGCCTTCCAGGCCGACGGAGCTGGACCACTTACCAAAGTCGATGGTAAGCCCTTTACCTAGAGGCGCAACATAAGTGCCGTAGGCCTGAAAGATTTCACGATAGATCTCGGGGCGCGGTTCATTGGCGGAGTTGCCCTGTAGAGTCTGGGTAGCTTGGCCAAACTGCAGGTCAAGACGGGCTCCCCACCGTTTGCCGTTGGCGGGGTCGGGCGCATTTTCCAGGACTAGATCGGCTTGATTGATGCTGAAGCTGTTGCTGCTGACGTCATAAGCGCGCAGGGGATTGGCGCGGCCGATCGGGGCGTTGAAGTTATAGCCGTAATATCCGTCAAAGAGAAAGTTGGCGGTTGTACCGCCTAATGCGCCAAGCATATTGGGAGCGTTGGAGGTCGGAGCCGGCGCAACATTGGTGTTTGCAGGCGTCGCGGTCGGCGGAGTCGCTTGCAGTGCTGGAGTTGTGAGGGGTGTGGCGGCGCCAGGCGCGGTCGAATTGGCTGGCGAAGCCATAGCCGGTTGAGCCCGCTCCAGCGCCGTGACGCGGCCCTGCAACTCTTTGACGATGGCGCGCAATTCCAACACCTCGCGGTGCAGAGCCTCGTCGCCTGCAGGTTCCTGCGCAAGTGCGGCAATAGGAAACAGAGCCAGAAGGGCCAATCCCGACGACCAGCGGTTCATTGTCATGGCAACTCTTAAAATAACGCGCTGTTTATCGTGCACGATTACGACAATGCATACGGGACGCACGTTAGGTTGTGTTCGAATGGGCTGTATTTCCGGTAAAATAGTAATTTCGGATGATTCAACTCACCGGGGCAGGCAAACGCTACGGCCCCAGAATCCTTTTTGAAAATACCGACTGGCTGGTAACGCCGAACGAACGCGCTGGTATTGTGGGCGCAAACGGCACTGGCAAGTCATCGCTGTTAAAAGTGCTGGCAGGCATTGAAGGCCTGGATTCAGGCACTGTGGCGACGCAGAAGGGGACGACGCTCGGTTACCTGCCGCAGGATGGTCTTTCGCTGTCGGGCCGAACAGTCTTTGCGGAGTGCATGACCGTGTTCGCCAGTTTGAAAGCGCTGGAAGAGGAGCAAGAGCAACTGGCGCATCGTATGTCGGAGTTGGACCCTTCGAGTACGGAGTACGAACAGGTGGCGAACCGCTTTCACATGGCAGAGACGGAGTTCAATGCGCGCGACGGCTACACCGTTGAGGCCCAAGTGGGCGCGGTGTTGAGCGGTCTGGGCTTTCCGCAGCGCGATTGGAAACGGCGCACGGAGGAGTTCTCTGGCGGTTGGCAGATGCGTATCGCACTGGCGAAACTGCTGCTCGAAAAGCCGAACCTGCTGCTGCTGGACGAGCCGACCAACCATCTGGATCTGGAAGCGCGTAACTGGCTGGAGGAGTACCTACAAAGTTACCCAAACGCTTTTGTGCTGGTCTCTCACGACCGCTATTTCCTGGATGCAACCGTTCGGAAGGTTGTGGAGCTATGGAATAAGCAGCTGCATTTCTACACGGGCGGTTACTCGAAGTACGAAGTTCAAAAGACAGAACGCCGCGCACAGGTACAAGCGGCTTATGAAAATCAGCAGGACAAGATACACCAGTTAGAGGCGTTTATCTCGCGATTTCGTTACCAGGCGACCAAGGCCAAGCAGGTACAGAGCCGCATTAAGGAACTGGAGCGCATTGAGCGCATCGAAATACCATCGGAAGAAAAGACAATTCACTTCAGCTTTCCACAACCGAAGCCGAGTGGGCGCATAGTCGCCGAGTTTAGAGAGGTTTCCAAAAGCTACGGCGACCACAGCGTATTTTCTGGCGTGGATTTCATCGTCGAGCGCGGCGACCGCGTGGCGCTGGTGGGCGTGAATGGCGCAGGTAAATCGACATTGATCAAGCTGCTCGCCGGAACGGAGCCGTTGACGACTGGCGAATTCATTCTTGGCCATAATGTAGAGCCGGATTATTTCGCGCAGGATCAATACAAGGAACTGGACGGCAGCGCGCGCATGATCGACGACATCGCTTCGGTAGCTCCACGCGCGACGAATACGGAACTACGCAGCATTCTAGGCTGCTTTCTATTTTCCGAAGACGACGTTTTCAAAACAATCGGCGTGTTATCGGGCGGTGAGCGTAATCGCTATGCATTGGCGCGCATGTTAATGATGCCGTCAAACTTCCTGCTGCTGGACGAACCAACAAACCACCTGGATATGAAGGCGAAGGACGTGCTGCTGACGTCCTTACAGGAATTCAACGGCACGGTGGTGTTCGTTTCACACGATCGATACTTCATCGATAAGCTGGCGACGCGTGTTTTTGAAGTCGAGGAGGGGCGCGTGCACATTTATCCGGGCAATTACGAGGATTATCTGTGGCGGAAAGCAGGCGGCCCGGAAGTTCTTGCGACAGCGCCCGCGCCTTCGGCTGTTATCTCGGAACCTACGGCTCCCGTGCGGTCCAAAGTCGCGGAAAAGCGTGTGAACCCGATGAAGCTGCAGCAAATGAAGGAGCGCCAAGGAAATATCGAAGCCGAAACCGCGCGGATTGAGGCTGAGATTGCGGAGTACGAATCGTCGCTTGCCAACTTTGTCAGCGTGGAGGAGACAATCCGCGTCAACGGGCTGCTGGACTCCCGGAAGGGCCAATTGGACAAGCTATTGACGGAGTGGGAACAGGTGGCAGAGGCGATCGAAGCGAATTCGTAGCCGATGACTATTCCCGCTTCCGAAGTGAGCGATCCAGGCTAAGCGGGCCGGGTCCGGCGGTAACCAAATAGAGAAAGATGAAGCAGAACAGCACGGGCGTTTCGCCCATGTTGCGTATGGGCCAGAAGTTTCGAGGGTAGTGAATTTGGAAGTAAGCCACCGCCATTTCACCGCAAAGCAAGAAGGCGACAGGGCGCGTGAAGAGACCCATCAGGATTAGCGCGCCGCCGAAAGTCTCCAGAATACCCGCCACCCAGGCCTGCGACCACGCGTGAGCCATGCCGCCGCGGGCCCCCCCGAACATCCCGAACAGTTTCTGACATCCGTGACAGACAAACAGCAGCGCCGCGACAATTCGCAAAATGGAACGCGCGTAGCCCTGCCAATCGCCTTTTCGCATTTATTTCCTCCGTTTTCCACAGTAGCATCCGTGGGAGATGGCGAGCTTTTTACATGTATTGCGGGCTGTTGCCTCACGGGCCGTCCTCAGGCGATGGCGGCGCAGCATCCGACGCAGTCTTTGCGAATATCTCTGTCGTCGCGTTCGACGGGGCCGGCAATCTCTATGTTGTCGACGGAGCTCTGGTAAGAAGAATTCGCGTCGACGGGACTATTGCGACTATCGCCGGAGGAGGCGCAGGCCCGATACAGGACGGTTCGGCGGCTACCGGAGTGAATCTTTCATCGGTTACCGCCATGACGGTGGACGCGGCGGTCGACCTGTATATCGGCACTCGCAATTTCATCCGATACGTTGACTCACAAACCGGAGTTGTTACAACCATAGCCGGCAACTCCAATACCGCGGCAGCTGCCGAGGGATCCGGGCCGAATGTGTTTCTCGGCTCCGCGGTCAGCGGCTTTTACCTGGATTCGAACGGCACGCTATGGTTTTCCGGTTCGCAGACCAGCACACTATCCAATGGGATGGCGAGGACAGCAGTTGCAAATCCGCCGGCGCTCGAACCCCCGGACGGCTCCCTGGCAACTGCTGTGAGTCTGAAGGCGCCGATGGCGATCGCCGTGAGCGCGGCAGACGAACTTATATCGCTGATCGTTTGTCGTGCGATCAGGAAGGTGGACGCGCCAGCCGGCAGATTGACCATGGTGCTCGCAACGCCTTCCGGCGATTACGCCACGGCGATAGTTATTCCGGAAAGCATTGCCGTCGATAGCCATGGCAACATATACGCGAGCGAGACAACCGGCTCCTCCAAGGTTTATCGACTTTCTGCCGGCGGAGATATTTCGGTAGTTCCGGGTCTAGTCAGCGGCAAGCTCGCAATCGACTCGCAAGACCGCCTATATGAAGTTGAAGTTGAGGAAAGCCCGACGCTTAGGATTCTGCGTCTTGCGCCGGGCGGAGCGATTGTAACTCTTCCCGATGTCAATTCTGTTCCACCATACACGGCGCTGAATAACATCGCGATGGCGCCTGACAGAAATGGAGATCTTTTTATTGCCGGAAGTGCGCTGCAGCGCTTTTCACCCACAACCATCTACCGCTTGGATCCAAAGAACCAGCTAGCTGCGCTGCCAGGCTCGTATCCTCCAACAGCCAATTTCTTAGCTGTAGATCACTATGGCGATCTTTGGACTACTGACTATGAACAGGTTCTTGATGCAACCGGGCTTGGCATGAACTATGACAGCGCCCGG
>DATAUH010000019.1:0-15716 GCA_036268375.1 Bryobacteraceae bacterium
GCAACCAACGTTTGTTCAAGGGACTAGCTCGATTGGTTGACGGCGAGGCGGGCGGAAGCGTGCAGGGGTGGTTGCCGGCTGGGCGCGCGGTCTTCCGAGATTGGAAACAAGGTTGCCTTAGCCAAGGCGGGGATATCGAGACCTTATGAGAATCAAAAACATGATGCTTGCGGCGGGCGTGCTGGCGATGACGTGTACGGGAGTTTTCGCGCAACGGTTCAACACAGACCGATGGTCGCCACTGCAGAATAACGATTCGTTCGAGGTTAACTTGCCGCATCGGGTAACAGTTGGTCACAGCGTGCTGGAGCCCGGAGTGTATCGGGCCGAACTATTGAGCATTGCGGGCGGGGATTCGCCGGTGCTGGTAATCACGGCCAAGGACAACGCGAAGGTCAATATCGTGGCGCGAGTTGCGCCGACTTTTACGCGTAGCGCTCCGGCGGAGACGCAGGTAACTTTTCATCACATCGGTGATCATTATTACTTCGACAGGATTTACGTGCAGGGCCTGAACTACGGATTTAAGTTCGATCTACCGAAAGGATTACGCAAACAGGCCGGAATATAAGCCCTCAAGAAAAACGAAAAAACGAACTCGCCGCATCGGCATCGCGCCTTTGCGGCGAGTTTTTTTGTGGAGAAGCAGAGGTTATGAACACGGCGAAGAAAAGGCGGTCACGCGGTTGGACGAAAATTTAATTGCGGCTGTATGTGGCTGATTATAAAGGATAGATACCATGTGAAGCTGGGTTCAGCGGCCGTGGGCTACGAGGACCGTTTCCGAGGCGCGCTTGTTAGTGTGAGGTCAAGAAGGAATTCGCGTTGGTCACGCGAATTTGATGTTGCGTTGAATCTGGCAACCGCCCGCGCTGGCCGCGGGCGGTCTTTTTTGCCAAAAGCAGCCGACACCCTTTCCGGCCTACAGCGTATTTAATGCCTGCTCGAGATCGGCGATGAGGTCCTCGGGCGATTCGATGCCGGCAGAGAGACGCACCAGATTGTCGCGAATTCCCATGCGCTCGCGATGCTTCGGCGAAAGCTCGCGGTGAGAGCTCATGGCCGGGTAGAGCATCATTGTGTGCACGTCGCCGAGTGAGGTGGCGCGCACAATCAGCCGAAGCGCATCCATAAATTTGAACACCTCGGGACGCGCGGCATCCCTCAGTTCAAAACTGACGATAGCGCCGGCGAGATTGGGCTGGAATAATCTACGCACGGTGGCGGCGTCGGGATGGGCGGGATCACCGGCGAAATATACACGCTCCACTTTCGGGTGCGTAGCCAACCAGGTCGCGATGCGGCATGCGTTGGCGCACTGGCGCTCCATACGCAAGGGAAACGTCTTGATGCCGCGCATCGTTAGGTAACACTCGAACGGCCCGAGCGTCGGGCCGAGCGTGCGCGAGAGGCTGCGGACGGTCGGGAGATGAGCCTCATCGGTGACGATTGCGCCGCCCAGCACGTCGCCATGCCCGGCGAGGTATTTCGTCAGACTGTGCACCGAGAAGTGCGCGCCCAGTTCCAGAGGGCGAACAACGAGCGGCGTGCCGAATGTGTTGTCGACCACGAGCGCTGCTCCGGCCGCGCGCGCCAGTTCCGCGATCTTGTCGATTGCGGAGACGCGCAGCAGCGGATTCGAGATCGATTCAATCAAAATACAACCGGGTTTGAACTCTTCGACGGTCGAGCGGAAAGCATCGAGATCGCAGGGATCGGCGAAGCGCACTTCCACGCCGGCGGGTTCGAAAACGTTCATGACGAGCCCGGTGGTGGCGCCGTAGAGATTGTTGGCGGCGAGCACGGCGCGGCGGCGATCCACCAGCGCGGCGGTCACGGCCAGGTGTAGGGCGGCCATCCCGGAAGCGCAGGATTGCGCCCCGGCGCCGTTTTCGAGCGCGGCTACAAGCTCTTCAAGTGCTGCCGATGAGGGCGTCTCGTAGCGCGCATAGCAGGGGCCTTGTTCTTCCTGGCCAAAGATGCGATCGAGCTGTTCCATCGAGTCATAGGAGTAAGCCGATGCGGTGTAAATCGGCGTCGTGACGGGAATGTGCGAGCCCAGTTTTTTGCGGTCGCCGGTGTGGACCGCTTTGGTATGAATTTTCAACGAACTATTTCCTCTTCCAGCGCACGCCGGATTTAGTGTCCTCGAGAATGATCCCCTGATCCAGGAGTTGTTCGCGGATTTGATCCGCGCGCGCGAAGTTTTTAGCTTTTTTGGCTGAGTTGCGTTCGGCCACAAGCGATTCGATCTCGGAATCGGCGATGGCGTTGGTTGCGGTGGTGGGTGCGATGACGTCGAACACGGCGTCAAAGCGGCTTAAGAATTGAAGCGCGGCGGTGGCGTCGGATGCGCGGAACTCTCCGGCATCCATGGCGCTGTTGGCGTCGCGGATGTATTCGAAGGCGGCGGCCAGCGCTTCAGCGGTATTGAGGTCGTGATCCATGGCCTCGACAAACGCGGTCTCGGCCTGCTGGGTACGCGCGGCCAGTTGTTCATTGGAGCCGTCGGGGTACTTGTCGGTCTCCAGGCGAAGCTTGAAATTGCGCAGCCGCTCGATTGCGGTGTGTGCGGAGCGAAGCCCATCCATGGTGAAGTTGAGTTGCTTGCGGTAGGGGACGGAGGCAAGCAGATACCGGATGGCTTCGGGCTCAAAACCTTTAGCGAGAAGGTCGCGGAGTGTGAAGTAATTGCCCAGCGACTTGGACATCTTCTGGCCTTCGACCATGAGGAACTCGGCGTGCAGCCAAAAGCGTGAGAACGGTTTGCCGGTCAGAGATTCGGACTGGGCGATCTCATTTTCGTGGTGCGGGAAGACCAGATCGATGCCGCCCGCGTGAATATCGAGCGTATCGCCCAGGTATTTGATGGCCATCACGGAACACTCGATGTGCCAGCCGGGCCGGCCGGGGCCGAGCGGAGTTTGCCAGGAAGGCTCGCCTTCTTTGGGGGCTTTCCACAGAGCGAAATCGCGGGCGTCGGCTTTTTCGTACTCGTCGACATCGACGCGGGCGCCGGCGATATTGCCGCTGAAATCGTTATGCGAAAGCTTGCCGTAGGTCGGAAACGTCGAGATGCGGAAATAGGTGGACCCTTCGCTCGCGTAGGTGTGGCTGGTTTCGGAGAGCCTCTCGATGGCCTTGACCATGTCGTCGATGTGCTTGGTAGCCGGCGTCCAACGCTCGGGCGATTCCAGGCGGAGGGTCTTGCAGTCTTCGAGGAAGGCGTCTGTATAAATCTGAGTGTAGTCCTCGATAGTTTTGTTTTGGGCGACGGCGTTCCGGATGATCTTATCGTCGACGTCGGTAATGTTCATGACGTGATTGAGCGCGTAGCCGGAGAGCCGGAGCCAGCGGCGAAGAATATCGACGAACGTAAAAGTTCTAAAGTTGCCGATGTGCGCGTAGTCATAAACGGTGGGGCCGCAGGTATACATGCGGACGGACTTGCCTTCAGCCGGATGGAAATCTTCAACTTGCTGAGACAACGTGTTATAGAAGCGCAAAGGCATAGGGTAGTGTGAGGAAATTCCATGGTATCAAAGCCTAGGACCGGGCAAAAACGTACGTACAAAGTACTATCAACTCGGTAAAAAATTCACATACGCGTTGCAAATAAAGGACGGCTTTATACGATTTCTTCGGCGAGCTAATTGCTACACCGAGGCTTCCGGTCTCTCCAGATTTTCAACGCACTAATTGCGCCACGAGGAAGAGGCCACGGAGGACAGCGATGCACAGACCAATGACGGAGCGGAGAGTTGATCCGCGTTACGAGTTACGACTCCCGCTCCATTACCGAGTCTCACAGCGCGGGCAACCCGTGATCAGCGGCTCGGGGCTGACGTTAGACATCAGTGTTCATGGCATGTCGTTCAGATGCCGAAAGCCTTTGCCGGTAGGCGTCCATATTGAAATAGCGGTTGACTGGCCGGCCAAATATAGCGACATCTATCCGATCGAACTGCTGGCTACCGGATTTGTAGTCCGCAGCGATCATGGACGGACGGCAATGCGAATGACCTCGCATAAACTTCGAGTTTCCGCCGAACCCGCACAGCCTGTGCGGGCCACCGCCTAAATCGAATTACGCGGCCGCGGATCCGCCCGCGCAGCTGTGGATGGCGGGCTCTCTTGCGACCAGGGCCCGCACTTCCGGCACTCAGCGTGGTTTCGGATAACGGCAGCAACGCGCGATAGTCTTCACAATTGCGCGCCAAAAGCAGAGCGCATAGCGAATCGCCTCTCCGGTTCGCCGCATCAGAGGAGCATACTCACTCGGCGGTGTACTCCTCTATGATTCAAGCGGTGTCTACCGAAAGCGATCGTCCGGTTTTAGACGGGCTCTATCAGCAACTGCTCAGTCGGGGCGTGCAATATTTTATTCCGGCGGCGCGAATCGAACAGACGGGTCATGCGGCCGAGTCGAGACCGGACGTCGTTTTTCGCGCGGCAATCCCCAGCAATGTGGTTCTGGACTGGCTTGGGCGCCGCTATGCGGTCAAGCTGAACCGCACGTTCAGCGATCACGAACTGAAGCTGGTGCGCGGCATCGCGAGCTTCCTTTCCACGCGCTACGAACTGCTGTTCCACAGGAAGATCACGGCGCAGAATCTGCCGATGTTCGGCGGGCTAATTGAAGACCGTTATGTGTCGGCGTTTTTAGAAGGCCGCGTGTTCGACGGCCTGGAAGACGCGGCGGCGCTGCCCGACCGGGTGTCCGCGGCGATTGAAGTTTTGCGCATCAGCGCGTTGAGCTCGTATGAGGACAAGCGAATCTCGACGGGCGCGCTGCTGTTCGGGTCAATGCCGGACTCCTGCCATTCCTTGCCGTCGCGTCCGCCGGACGCCCTGGCATATTCGAGCGAGTTGACTTCGATACGCAGTTTTCACCGGATTTGCGATGGGCTGCAGACGCTGATGCTGGTGGACGGCAACGGCCTGATGGTGGAGCTGATCGATGTGCAGGAGTGGGCGCAACCTTATAGCAACCTGGAACTGCCCGTTCCGACGGCGCGACGCTATCGCACGCATAGCCAGGCCACGTTGTGCGGCGGACACATTTGCCTGGTGCTGACGCCGAACGGCGAGATCAAAATATTCAGCGAAGGCGCGCAGGTTTTCAGCTTTCTCGATGGGCGTTGGCACCTGACGGACGCGGCCGCGAAGTACCAGATGTGGGAGGACGCGATCGGAGACCGCGCGTTGGCGGCGAAACTGTTTTCGGCTGCCCTGAATTTAGCCGAACACAGACGCGGAGGCATGTTTGTGGTGTTGGAGGATGCGCGGCATTCGAAGAATCTGGTTAGCCCGTTGGACTTGCTGGATCACGAGGTCCACGAGAGCGCGGGCGGCAAGAACCACCTGCACTATCTGTTGCGAAAAACGCGGGCGACCGAGCTCTCGGCCCCGGTTTTGGAGAGCATCGCGCAGATTGACGGCAGCGTGGTGCTGGATCCCGAGGGGCGGTTAATGGCGTTTGGCGCGATTCTGCGGCATCGGATGGCGCTTGATGGCGATGAAGAGGTGGGCGAAGGCGGAAGAACCGCTGCCGCCATCAGCGCATCGCATTTCGGCGCGATTTTGATGGTGAGCGAAGGCGGGCAGCTATCGTTATACAGAAAGGGCCGCAACGTCTGGTCGATGTAGCGCCGTTGACGGAGATATTGCGCCGGGCGCTCGCAGGCATATAAGATTGGACGATGATTTGGTCTACGCGCGTCCGGTCACTGGTAGGGACGCCGCTCTGTATCGCTATTCTTGCGACCGCGTCCGCATCTTTTGGCCAGGCGGCCAAAAAGCCGAAAACGGAAGCGCAGGCGCAATTGCTGGATCAGGCCCAGTTTGCCTGCGTGAACTGCTTTTTCGGCGCGACGAAGCAGTTTTACTGTTTCGAAGCCAATAATCAGATCCTGATCGGCTATCAAAAGATCCCCACGATGAATTGGGACGACTCGTCGAAGAATTTCTTGACGCCGGTCCATCCCACGTGGACGGCATGGAGAGCGGCCGCGCCCGCCCTGCCGATTACCTACGACGCCAAACACATTTATGTGCAGCGCGTTGATCCCAAACAGTATAAAGGCTTTCTAGGCGATTTGAAGGGCTTCGCTTTTTGGGCGACCCGGGCTAATAGCAAGCGAGCGAAGTTGACGCGAACGTCGATGTCGGATGTGTTTTCGAACGACCAACGCTGCCACGCCGCCGGTGCTCCTGTAAAGACTCGTTAGGGCTGGTACGTTCTTTTAGCGTCTTTATTGGACGAAAGATAATGAACCAATTTAGGTGTTACCTGGAACCTCCAAAATCAGTCATTATTTGATAGCCCCCTTACATTAGGCTATTTCTGCATGTCAACGAATCTGAAGCACCCCGAATCTCTGCCCGAACAACGCGTCCCTCCGCATCATGCTCCCGCCCTGCCGCCTCCTTCTAAACCGAAGAAAAGAGGCCTTCTCTGGGTCGTATTGCTGCTTGCCATCGCGGCCATCGCGGGTTACGCGGTGTATCACGCCGGCGACCCGATACCTGTTGCAAATAAAGGTGGTGGCGGCGGAGGAAAGGGCGGTGGCGGCCGCGGCGCGCAGCTTGGTCCGGTTCCGGTCGTCGTCACGAAGGTCGGACGCTCAAGTATCCCGGTTTATTTCAACGGATTGGGCAATGTCAGCCCGTTCTACACGGTGGCGGTGAAGGCGCGCGTAGACGGACAGTTGATGAAGGTAGGGTTTAACGAAGGCGACATGGTGAAAGAAGGCCAGGTGCTGGCGGAAATCGACCCCCGCCCGTTCCAGGTGCAGTTAGATATGGCGGAGGCGACACTGGCGCACGACCAGGCGCTTCAGGCGAACGCCAAAGTGGATGAGAACCGGTATCGCGAACTGGTGAAGACGGACGCGATTCCCAGCCAGCAACTGGACACGCAGGTGGCGCTGGTACAACAGTACGCAGCTACGGTGAAGCAGGACCAGGCGTCCATCGAGAATGCGAACCTTCAACTGACCTATTCGAAAGTTAAAGCGCCGATTTCTGGCGTTGTGGGACTTCGCCTGGTAGACCCGGGCAACATTGTGCACGCATCGGACTCCAACGGCATGGTGACAATCACGCAGTTGCAGCCGATCGCAGTGCTGTTCACGATTCCCGAAGACAACCTGCCGCAAGTGACGCAGAAGCTGCGCAACGGCGCGCACCTTCAGGCGGACGCATACAATCGCGACAATTCGAAGCTGATTGCGAGTGGCAAGCTGCTGACGCTGGACAACCAGATCGATCCATCGACGGGTACGTCGAAGCTGAAAGCCGTATTCGACAACAAAGACAATGCGCTTTTCCCGCAGCAGTTCGTGAACGTGCGGCTGCTGGTGGATACGCTGCAGAATCAACTGGTGGTGCCCAACGTGGCGGTTCAGAACGGCCAGCAGGGCACGTTCGTGTACACGGTGGACGCCGATTCGGTGGTCCATTTGAAGCCCGTTCAGGTGGGCATCACGACGGCGACTCAGGTCGACATTTTGAGCGGCATCACGGAAAACGACCGCGTGGTGGTGGATGGGACTGACCGCCTGGTGGAAGGCGCGACGGTGCGCGTGCGGAAACCGGGCGAACTGGATAATCCTCCGGGTTTCGATCCAACAGCCGGCGGCGGCCGCGGCGGCAAGAAGGGCGGCGGCAGAAAAGGCGGGAAGAAGGGACAAGGTAAAGGCGGCCCGCAGTGAGTCCTTCACGCATCTTCATCCTGAGGCCGGTGGCGACATCGCTCATGATGGCGGGCGTGGTTCTGGTAGGAATTACAGCTTTCCGTCAGTTGCCGGTTTCCGCGTTACCGCAGGTCGATTACCCGACCATACAGATTCAAACTTTTTATCCGGGCGCCAGTCCGGAAGTGGTTACGTCGTCGATCACGGCGCCGCTCGAAAAGCAGTTCGGGCAGGTGCCTGGATTGACGCAGATGACGTCCATCAGCTCCTTCGCGAGTTCGCTGATCACGCTCCAGTTTTCGCTCGACCTCAGTATCGACATCGCCGAGCAGGAGGTGCAGGCCGCGATCAACGCATCGTCGAGTTTCCTGCCGACCAACCTGCCGTTTCCGCCGATTTATAGCAAAACCAACCCGGCTGATGCTCCGATTCTGACACTGGCAATCACATCGAACATCGTTCCTCTGCCCAAAATCGAAGAGCTGGCGGAGACGCGCATGGCGCAGCGCATTTCGCAGTTGCGGGGCGTCGGTTTGGTGAGCATCAGCGGCGGACAGCGTCCGGCGGTGCGGGTACAGGCGAACCCCACGGCGCTGGCTTCATATGGCTTGAGCCTGGAATCGCTGCGTACCGCGCTGAGCAGCGCTAATGTCAATCAGGCCAAGGGTAGCTTCGACGGGCCGGAGCAGTCATGGACCATCAACGATAACGACCAGCTTTCTTCGGGATCCCAGTACGGCCCGATCATCATTGCATACCGCAACGGCGCGCCCATTCGCATACGCGACGTGGCGCGCGTGGTGGACGGCGCGGAGAACACTAAGCTGGCGGCGTGGGTGAATGCGGATCCGGCAATTGTTCTGAACATTCAACGCCAGCCCGGCACCAACATCATTAGCGTCGTCGATACGGTGCAGGCGATCTTGCCGCAGATTGAAGCGTCGATGCCGGAAGGCATACACGTCGGCGTGATCTCCGATCGAACGACGACCATCCGCGCATCGGTGAAGGATGTCGAATTCGAGTTGCTCCTGACGACCTTGCTCGTGGTCGCGGTGATCTTCGTATTCCTGCGCAGCGCGACCGCGACCATTGTTCCCGGCATCGCGGTGCCGCTGTCGCTAGTGGGCACTTTCGCGGTGATGTACCTGTTGGGGTACAGCCTCGACAATCTCTCGCTTATGGCGCTCACGATCTCTACCGGTTTCGTAGTCGATGACGCCATCGTGATGATCGAGAATATCTCGCGCTATCTCGAAATGGGCCAATCGGCGATGCAGGCGGCGCTCACGGGCTCGGCGGAGATCGGGTTCACGATCGTTTCGTTGACGGTTTCGCTGATTGCGGTGCTGATTCCGCTGCTCTTTATGGCCGACATCGTGGGCCGGCTGTTCCGCGAATTCGCTGTGACGCTGGCGGTGACGATCATCTTTTCGGCCTTCGTTTCGCTGACGTTGACGCCGATGATGGCGGCGCGCATTTTGCGGCATCAACCGGAATCGGAGCGCGGCAAGCTGTACCGCTGGTCGGAAATGTGCTTCGTGAAGACGATCGAAGGCTACGGCAGCATGGTGCGCGTGGTGCTGCGGCACCAACCGCTGACGCTGCTGGTAGCGGTGGGGACGCTGGTTTTAACGATTTACCTGTATAACATCGTGCCCAAAGGCTTCTTCCCGGTGCAGGATACGGGCGCGATTCTGGGCATTTCGCAGGCGCCGGAGACGGTTTCATTCCCCTCCATGGCGAAGCGGCAGCAGGAGCTGGTCGACGTGATTCGTAAGGATCCCGCGGTAGAGAACCTGGTGTCCTTTATCGGCGCGGATGGCGTGAATACGACCATGAACAGCGGTCGCGTTCAGATTACGCTGAAATCGCTCGAGGAACGGCAGGGCGTTTCGGCGACCGACGTGATCCGCAGGCTTGCTCCGAAGGTCGCTCAGGTCTCGGGCATTGAGCTCTACATGCAGCCGATTCAGGACCTGACGGTGGAAGACCGCATCAGCCGCACGCAGTATCAGTATTCGCTCGACGCGCCGGACAAGGCGCTGTTGGACAAGTGGGTACCGCTGCTGATCGACCGTATGAAGAAGTTGCCGGAACTGCGCGATGTCGCGAGCGACCAGCAGAACAACGGTTTGGGCCTGCAGGTGGTTCTGGACCGCGACACCGCCGGACGCCTGGGCATCACGCCGCAGAATGTGGACGACGCGTTGTACGACGCCTTCGGACAGCGGCAGGTCTCTACGATTTACACGCAGACCAACCAGTTCCACGTGATTTTGGAAGTGGAACCGCACTATCAGGCGGACGCCGCGGCGCTTGGGGACATGTACGTGCCGATCGGATCGGCTTCAGCCAACCTGGCGTCCACGATTGCCCTGGCCGGTACGAATACCGCGCTCACCGGAGCAGCCGCGCTCGCCCCCGCGCCGCTGCGCAGCATGATTCGCGCGCGTACGGTTGCGGCGCCGATCACGATCAACCACCAAAGTCAGTTTCCGGTAGTGACGCTCTCGTTCAACCTCGCGCAGGGCGCGGCGCTGGGCGAAGCGGTGCAGCACATCAAAGACGCCACCAAAGAATTGGGAATGCCCGCGAGCATCGAGCCCAGTTTCCAGGGCACCGCGCGCGCGTTTGAAAACTCGCTGGCGAACGAATCGCTGCTGATCCTGGCGGCGACCGTGACGGTGTACCTCGTGCTCGGCATCCTGTACGAGAGCTTCATCCATCCGATCACGATTCTTTCCACGCTGCCATCGGCGGGCGTCGGAGCGATCCTGGCGCTGATTGTCTTCCACAAAGACCTGGACGTGATCGCGCTGATCGGAATCATTCTGCTGATCGGTATTGTGAAAAAGAACGCGATCATGATGATCGACTTTGCGCTGGAAGCGGAGCGCAATGAGGGTAAGACGCCGGAGGAGGCCATTTATCAGGCCTGTCTGCTGCGTTTCCGCCCGATCATGATGACCACCATGGCCGCCCTGTTAGGCGCTGTGCCGCTGGCATTCGGCAGCGGCGTGGGCTCGGAACTGCGCCAGCCGTTGGGAATTTGCATCATCGGCGGATTGCTGATCAGCCAGGTTTTGACGCTGTTCACGACGCCGGTCATTTACCTATACTTCGGACGCCTGGCGGGTTGGATGTCGCGCTTCCGTCGATCTGGCGAGCGCGAAGAGGCGCTTTCGGGCGCCGAAATTTAGAGGACGGCGATGAGCATTTCCACGCCCTTCATAAAACGGCCCGTTGCCACCACGCTGATGCTGGTGGCGATTACCATGGCAGGTGGGATCGCGTATACATTCCTGCCCGTTTCGGCGCTGCCTGAGGTGGACTTCCCCACCATTACCGTGAGCGGCGGCCTTCCGGGCGCGAGTCCGGAGGTGATGGCGGCGGCGGTGGCGACGCCGCTCGAGAAGCAGTTCACTCATATCGCGGGCGTAACGGAGATGACGTCGCGCAGTTCGGTGGGGTCGGCATCCATCACGCTCCAGTTCGATTTGAGCCGCGATATCAACGGCGCCGCGCGCGAGGTGCAGGCGGCCATCAACTCCGCGGCAGGACTGCTGCCGGCGAACCTTCCATCGCTGCCGCGCTATCGCAAAATCAATCCGGCGGATCAGCCGATTCTGTTGATGACGCTCGAATCCGACGTGGTGCCGCGGCCGCAGTTATACGACATCGCGTCTTCCGTGTTTGCGCAGAAACTGGCTCAGGTGCAGGGCGTCGGACAGGTGAGCGTGGGCGGCAGTTCGTTGCCGGCAGTGCGTGTGGAGGTGAATCCGCAACCACTCTCGCGCTACAACGTCGGCCTGGACCAGATCGGCACCTTTCTGCAGAGCGCCAACGCGAATAAGCCGAAGGGCTCTCTTGCCAACTCGCAGAGTGAAATCCCGCTCTATGCGAGCGATCAGCTATTCCTCGCGAAGGACTACAAAGACCTGGTCGTCGTGTACCGCAATGGAGCTCCGGTGCGGCTTTCCGATCTCGGCCGCGTGGTAGATGCGAACGAGGATGTGCGCAACCTGGGATTGGTAAACGGCAACCCGATGGTGCAGATTCAGATCAACCGCCAACCCAACGCCAACGTTGTGGAGACGGTGCAGCGAGTCAAAGCACTGATGCCGCAATTCCAGGCGCAGTTGCCGCCCACGGTGAAGTTCAAGATCGCAAGCGACCGCACGATTACTACGCGCGATTCGCTGCACGACGCGGAGCGCAACGTGATTGTGTCGATCGGGCTGGTGGTGTTGGTGGTGTTCCTCTTTCTGCGCAACGGGTGGTCGACATTCATTCCGAGCATTTCGGTGCCGGTCTCGATCATTGCCACTTTCGGCGCCATGTACCTGTTGGGATACACGCTGGACAACCTGTCGCTGATGGCGCTCACGATTGCCACGGGCTTCGTGGTGGACGATGCAATTGTCGTTATCGAGAACATTACGCGGCATCTCGAAAATGGGATGAAGCCGATGGCCGCGGCTTTGAAAGGCGCGTCGGAGATCGGGTTTACGGTGGTTTCGATGAGCATCTCGCTGGTGGCTGTGTTCATCCCGATTTTGATGATGAGCGGCGTGGTGGGCCGTTTATTCCGCGAATTTTCGGTAGTGCTGGCGGCCTCGATCGGCGTTTCCATGGTGATTGCGCTGACGGCGATTCCCATGATGTGCGCCTGGCTGCTGCAGCCGGATCATGGCCACGGCAAGCTGTACAACCTGAGCGAACGCTTCTATCAGTGGATCATTTCGACGTATGCGTCGGCGCTGGACGTGGTATTGAATCACCCCGCGGCGATCATGGTGGTGTTCGTGGCCACGCTCGGCGTCAACGTTTATCTCTACGACAAGATTCCGAAAGGCTTTTTCCCGCAGCAGGACACCGGACGTTTGCAGGGCGCGGTAATGGGCGAGCAACACATCTCCTATCAGGCGTTGGTGGAAAAGGCGAAGTGGTTTGAAGAGAAGATCCACCACGATCCGGACGTCGAAACGGTAACGATGATCGCCGGCACGAGCGGCGGCGGATTCGGCGGCAATTCGGCCCAGATCAACGTGCAGTTGAAACCGGTCGAGCAACGTAAATCGACTTCGGACCAGGTGATTGCCCGCATACGACGGGAAACATCGGGCGTGCCGGGCGCAACGCTTTTCCTGCAAAACTCGCAGGACGTACGCGTGGGCGGACGCCAATCGAACGCGCAGTATCAATACACGTTGCAGGCGCCGGATTTCGATTCGCTCGCTCTCTGGGGTCCGAAAGTGCTCGACCGTCTGGCGCAGCTGCCGGAGATTGCGGATGTCAGCTCGGATCAGCAGAACTCCGGTCTCTCATCTAACGTGGTCATCGACCGCGATACGGCATCGCGCCTGGGCTTGACGGCGCAGGCGGTGGATTCGGCGCTGTACGACGCCTTCGGGCAGCGGCAGGTGTCGGTGATGTACAAATCCATCAACCAATATCACGTGGTTCTGGCATTGCAGCAGCAATGGTGGGAAAGCCCGGACTTCCTGAAGACGATTTACGTGCAGACGCCCAAAGGCACGAACGTGCCGCTTTCGACCTTCACGCACTTTACGCAGGGTATAACGCCGATTTCATTGCCGCACCAGGGGCAGTTTCCAGCTACCACGATTTCATTCAACCTGGCGGAGGGCGTGGCGCTGAGCGATGCGACCGCGGCCATCAATCGGGCGGAAGTCGAGATGGGCGTACCCGTGAATATCACGGGTAAATTCGCAGGCACGGCGCGCGCGTATCAAGAGGCGCTCGACAATCAACCGGTTTTGATCGGTATGGCGCTGATTGCGGTGTACATCGTGCTGGGCATCCTGTACGAGAGCCTGATTCACCCGTTGACGATTATTTCTACGTTGCCTTCGGCGGGCGTGGGCGCGCTGGTGGCGATGGTAGTCTTCCGTAGCGCGCTCGACCTGGTAGGCATGATCGGAATCATCCTGCTGATCGGCATCGTGAAGAAGAACGCGATCATGATGATCGATTTCGCGCTGGCCGCGGAACGCAACGAAGGACTGGATTCACGCTCAGCGATCTACCAGGCGTGCCTGCTGCGCTTCCGGCCGATCATGATGACGACGATGTGCGCGTTGCTGGGCGGGCTGCCGATGGCTCTCGGGTGGGGCGCCGGCGCGGAGCTGCGCAAACCCCTGGGCATTGCAATTGTGGGCGGCCTGCTGGTGAGCCAGATGTTGACTTTGTTTACGACCCCCGTTATTTATCTCTACTTCGACCGGCTGCGTAATCGCTTTGCGCGGCGCCAGCCCCGTTTCCGGGGCCGGCCCGGAATTCTGATTCCCGGCGGCGCCGCGGACATGGCAGATTAATGATTCGACTTCGGACGTTTGCAGTTTTTGCTTCACTTGTTTCGGCGGGCTGCACGATAGGCCCGCGCTATACCCCGCCGCCCGCGCCCACGCCAGTGGCGCTGAAGGAGTTGAAGGGGAACGACCAGTGGAAGATGGCGACTCCCAGCGATGCCTTATTGAAAGGCAAGTGGTGGGAGCTCTTCGGCGATCCGGAATTGAACCGCCTGGAAGAGATGGTGGCAGTGGACAACCAGAGCGTGAAGCAGGCCGAAGCGCAATTTCGGGTGGCGCGAGCCGCGGTATTGGGCCAACACGCGAACTACTATCCGACCATCGGCTCGGCCCCGCAGATTTCGCAGAATTACCAGCGCAAAGAGGCTTCGTACAATTATTCGCTGCCGATTTCCGCCTCGTGGGAGCCCGATCTGTGGGGGCGAGTCCGGCTTTCGGTAGAAAATGCCATAGCGAACGCGCAGGTGAGCGCGGCCGACCTGGAGAACCTGCGGCTGAGCGAGCAGGCGCTGCTGGCGACGGACTATTTTCTACTGGCTGCGCAGGACATGCAGCTCAAGGTGTTGGCCGACACCATCGAGAGCTACGACAAAAACCTGCAACTGACGATGAACCGGCACGCGTTCGGCGTGGCGGCGCGCTCCGACATCACGCTGGCGCAGACGCAGTTGGCGGGCGCGAAGGCGCAGTCTACCGACGTGCGCGCGACGCGGTCGTTATACGAACATGCGATTGCAGTGCTGACGGGACAGTTGCCTTCGAACCTTGAAATCGCCACCACGCGCATTGCTTCGACGCCTCCACCGATTCCGGTGGGTGTCCCTTCGCAACTGCTGGAGCGCCGGCCCGATATCGCAGCCGGCGAGCGCCTGGTAGCCGCCGCGAATGCGAACGTCGGCATTGCAGAGACGGCTTATTATCCGACGCTGACGCTCTCGGCGAGCGCGGGTTTTCTCTCCTCCGGCATCCAGAGCCTGTTCACTTTTGCAGGACGCTTCTGGTCGGCTGGCCCTTCGCTCTCGCAAACGTTGTTCGATTTTGGACGCCGCGGCGCCGCTCTCGAGAGCGCGCGGGCATCCTACGATTCGACCGTAGCCGGATACCGGCAGACGGTACTCTCGGCGTTTCAGGAAGTAGAGGACGACCTGGCGAGCCTGCGCTACCTGTCGGAAGAGGCCGTGCAGCAGCAGGAAGCCGTTGTGGCGTCGCAGGAATCGCTCGACCTGGAACTGCAGCGCTACCGCGCGGGAACCGATTCATACCTGAACGTGATCACCACGCAGATCATCGCGCTGGGCGACCAGCAGCAGGCAATCACCATTCGCGAGCGGCAGATGAATGCGGCAGTGGACCTGGTAAAGGCGGTCGGCGGAGGCTGGGACGCTTCGACGCTGCCTTCGGGCAACGCGCTGCGCACGACAGCCATGGGCGATCCGAACAATACGCAGAAGGTCGCTACTCCGGCGGTGAAGTAGACGCGGCGGCGTAACGAACAGTAATTCCCGGCGGGGGCAACTCAACCCTGGCGGGGCCCACTCCCCTTGACTAGCCTACATTTCTCACACACCTTCTGCTCCGGCGCGCGATAAGGCCGTGCCTACTTCGTTGCGCTCGTTCAGCGTGCTCGACGTACTGTTCAAGTACGCCTCCGCGCGCTGACCTTCGCGCGCCTCGTATCCACGGC
>DATAUH010000020.1:0-24061 GCA_036268375.1 Bryobacteraceae bacterium
CACCAATGAACAGATTCTTCGCCATATGAACGAGCACCGGGTGTTCGAAACGTTTAATGACGCGCTGGATGGCGTGATGCGCCGCGTCACCGCCGCTTCGCGCTAGCCGCATTTATACTTTGATGAGGAGCGAAGTGTTGCAAGTGTTTGCGTGGCATACTGCCGCTAACCTGCCATCAGGTTATTGGGGCGACGTGAAGATCGGGAAGGGGTACAATCCTGAGCCGCGGCGCCTGACGGCGGGGCCCGATGAATTATGCGGAGTGCATCTATAGTTTGGCTTCCTACGGCGCGGGTTCGTTTGTTAGCTGCGCTCGCGATGATCACCGCGCCGGCGGCTGCGCAATGGAAAGTTCCGTGGAGTTACGAAGGCGCGCGCGGTCCGGATCATTGGGCCGAGCTCGATCCCTCCTACGCGCCCTGTGCCGGGAAACAGCAGTCGCCCGTCGATATACGCGCAACTGAAAAGGCCGATCTGCCGCCGCTCGGTTTCGAATATCACAGCGCGCCGCTACGCTACCTGACCAACAACGGAAAGACGATTCGCGTCAACTATCACGACCACGTCAGCGCCGGCGCCCTGATGGTGGATGGCAAACGCTACGAACTCACGCAGTTTCACTTTCACCATCCCAGCGAAGAACAGCTCAATGGACAAAGCTTTCCGATGGTGGTGCATCTGATGCATCAATCAGCGGACAGCAAGGTGGTGGGCGTCGCCGTGATGGTGGTGGCCGGGGCCGCCAATGAAACCGTGGCCAAAGTCTGGGAGCACATGCCCGCAACTGAAGGCGCGGAACATCAAATTCCCGGCGTGGATGTAGATCCCACCGCGCTGATTCCGCAGTCGCTGGGTTACTACAGTTACGAAGGTTCGGTGACCGCGCCGCCGTGCACCGAACGCGTGACGTGGTTCATCCTGAAGACGCCGGTCTCGCTGTCGCAGAAACAGATTGACGCCTTCGCCAAGCTCTTCCCCAACGATGTTCGCCCCGTTCAACCGCTCAACGGGCGCGTTATCAAAGAATCGCGATAACCGCGCTGCCGCTAAAAAATGACCTTCGCCGAAAGCTGAAACTCGCGCGGCGTCCCTCGCCCAGTGGCGTAGTTGCTGATCGTGGTGGTGATTACGCCGAAATTCACCTGTGAAACGTCCGCGTTCGGGGCGCCGTACTGCGCGCGATTGAAAATATTAAACGCGTCGGCCCGGAAGCGCAGGCGCGTTCGCTCGGAAAGGCTCACTTCTTTCGCAAGCGCAAGATCGAGCTGTGATATTCCAGGGGCGCGGAATGCATTGCGTCCCAGCGTCCCGAATGTCCCGGGCGCCGGGGTGGTGAACGCTGCCGGGTTCACCCACTGCTGCGGCCGCGAACCGCCCGGCGGCGTCAGTGGGACGCCGAAGATGTAATTGGGACGCTCCGCGCCGCTGATCGAAAAACCGCCAGGCACGACGCCATTTGCGCGATCGATGGTGATGTTAAACGGCAGGCCTGTCTGCACGGACCCGAGCGCGCTCAGCGACCAGCCGCCCAGAATCGTCCTCGTCACACCGGGCGTGCTCAGCATGTGCTTGCCTGCGCCAAACGGAAGCTGGTAGACCGCCGATAGATTGAACAACTGCCGCACGTCGTCATCGCTGCTGGCCTTATCGCAGGCGCGGCAGAAAGAGTTCTGGGCCGTATCGGATTCGCCACCGCCAATGCTGCCATCGTTGATGGAGTGCGACCACATATAGTTCACAGAGAGCAGCAACCCATTCTGAAAGGGCCGGCGCGCGTTTAATTGCAGCGCGTGAAACGTACTGTTGCCGACGTCGCCGCGCCAGGAGACCGGGCCAAACGCGGGATACGGCGCGACGCCCGTCACCGGGTTCAGTAAGTTGACGTAAGTCGTCGTAAGTACGTCCGTCCCTTTATTTCCCAAGTAAGTGGCCGTGGCGATCAGTTTACCCGGCAACTTACGCTGAATAGAAGCCGTCCAGGCTGCGACATATTCGTCCTTGCGATTGCGATCGAGGTCCCGGGGCGAGACCACGCCAAGGCCGCCGGCCTCCGCGTATTCAAGGAACGGCGTCAGTGGATAGGAAAGCGCCGGGAACGCTGTATTGCTGAAGGAGTAGCGGTCCACCGTGTTCGAGATCGGCAGGTTTTGGTCGTCTTCCTGCCCATCCGTGTGATAGATGCCGGCGCCTGCGCGAACCACGGTATCTCCATGCGACCAGGCGATGCCCAAGCGCGGATCTAAGTCGTCATAACGCGAATGGAAGAACGAGAAAGTCTTGGGGCAATAGCCGCCGCAGGTCGCAAAATCGAACGGTACATCGTTATTGCCGACGGCATGCAGGGCGTTGAACACGTTGTAGCGAAGCCCGGCGGTAATGGTGAGCGTCGGCGTCACCTTCCACTCGTCCTGCGCATACGCAAAGTATTCGATTTTACGCTGCCGCACCAGCGGAAGAATGGCCGTATATGACGCCGAGCCCATGTTATTCGCCAAAAACGCAGAGGTAGAGGTGTAAGTCAAGGCGCCGCTCTGAGAAGTACCTTGATTCAGCAGAATCCAACGCGTTTCGAAGCCGAATTTCAGAACGTGCTTGCCCATGGACCACGAAAGGTCGTCAATCAGGTCAAAGGCTTTGGACGGATAGTCCGTCGTCGAAGAACCGGTAAGTGAACTGAAGCCCGAAACGGCTACACCGAAAGGTACCGGCGAGACGTTGGCCGTGTGGTAGATGGTCTGGTTGACTCCAAACTTCAACTCATCGATCACTTCCGGACTAAACACGTGCGAAAACGACGCCACGCCGTTATTGAACTTCGTGTCGTAATGCGTATTCGCAGTAAGTTGGCCGGTGGGGATCGATTCCACGGCTTCGTCCGCGTTGAATCGGATGAACGCCGTGGTGCGCTCGCTGAAATAGTGATCGATTCGCACCATTCCCGAATCTTCGTTGTCCACCTGTCTGCCCAACGCGTCGTACTGCCATACATTGGGATTGGACGTGGCCGACATTCCTTGCGGATAGGCCTGCAAAATCGGTTGCAGCACTGGCGAAGCGGCTGACGCCTGCACGGCAAACGCCGGGCTCGGCACCAGGCCAATCTGAGTACCATCCAGGCGCTGCCGCAGCCCCTCATAATTCGCGTAAAAGAAGGTCTTGCCGTGAATTAGGGGGCCGCCGAATCCAGCGCCATACTGATTCAACAAAAACGGGTTCGGCGAGGGTCCGTTGAAAGGCGAACGCGCGCCCAACGTGTCGTTTCGAAAGAATTCGAAAGCTTGACCATGAAACGTGTTCGTCCCCGATGGCGAAACGACCGTAACCTGGCCGCCGGCGGTTCCGGATTGCGTATCGGCGCCGAAGTTTTGCGATTGCACCTGGAATTCCTGAATCGAATCGAGCGGAATATTCAAGCGCATGTATTCGCGCTGCTCCTGGTTATAGACCGCAGTGGCGTCGATGCCGTCGAGAGTCAGATTGTTGTCGTCCAGCCCATGTCCCGCAAACCGAATGGTTCGCTGATCGCCTGCGCCGTTGTCGATGGCGCCCGGCGCCAGCGCCGTTAGCGTCGCCCAGTTTCGTCCGTTGATGGGCAGGTTATCGATCTGCGCCAGTTCGATGGATGCACCAACCGTAGCGTCCACTCTATCGAGTTGCACCAACGGCTCCGTAACGGTTGTTTCCTGTTTTCCCGCCGCCAGTTCCAAGCGGGCATCAAGTGTGCGGGTTTGTCCGACCACCTGCTTGACGCCTTCAAACGTTACACTTGAAAATCCATCTTTCAGAAACCGCACTGTGTAAGTGCCCGGCGGCAGACCTGGTAACTCATAGCTCCCGTGCGCGGTGGTGGCCGTATCACGTTGGAATCCGGTAGAACCTTCGGTCGCGCGGACCATGCACCGCGGCACGCGGTTACCCTGCTGATCGATGACATTACCGCTAATTGCTGTGCGATCCACCTGCGCGACTAACGAAAACGAAAAAACGAACAGGAACCCGAACCTGGAAGCCATCGCTCCATTTAAACCTTCTGACGCTTTTACTACCGCATCAATCGAATGAAGATTTGATGAATCCCCGGCAATGTACGAAAATAAACTTCTGTTGGACAATATATGACACGTGCCAGGCCGGAGGATGTTCCGCTGTTAGTCGAGTTGATGACCGAATTCTACGCGGAAGCTGGATATGAACTCGACAAACCACACGCGGCAGCCGCGTTTGCCGCCCTGCTCGCCGACGAACAACTTGGATTTGTTTGGCTGCTGGGTAGCCGCGAAGAGTGCGCGGGACACATGGTGGTCACACTGCGATATGGAATGGAATACGGCGGCCTGATGGCTTGCCTGGACGACCTCTACGTGCGCCCAGCCCATCGCAATCGCGGGCTTGCTACTTCATCGATCCGGGTTATGCGCAGCTTCTGCCAGGCGCGTGGCGTCCGCGCAATCACCGTCGAAGTGGGCGTAAACAATGGACCCGCGCTCAAAGCCTACCGGAACGCGGGGTTTGCGGAAGCCGGTGAACGTCAGATTCTAGCCTTGCCGCTGGCCGCGCCGTCCCATGTAGTGCCGGCGCGGGAGACACCGGAATAAAACCGGTTCGGCCCTGCCGTCAAACCGAAATTATCTTGTAATGCACCGCTCCGCCCGGGCATTATAAACGAGGTGTGGAAATGTCTCCCTATTGTTCCTGATGGTTCCACGCCTTCGCGGTCTCGCTCGGTCCGCTCCGACTGGGCCGCGGCGCAAGCATAGCAAAGCGGGCATAACGGGACGGAGCAGGTTCTCCCTCCACCACTCTCCGATCCAGAGTGCCCGCCGCTGGCGCTGTCTCGCGCGACTCCAGGCCGTCTAAGACGCTTCGGGTGGCATTCGCTTTCGCGATCTGATAGTTTCAGTGGGTCGGGATAATGGCGCTCATTTAGAAACCAACCCGAGTCGCCACTGCCCCCATATTGCGCGGCCAAAATCCCGGTACTGGTATCCTATCGACCTGCTGAACATCACCATGCCGAACATCACTCACGTCTTTGTTTTGATGCTGGAGAACCACTCGTTCGACAACATTTTTGCTATGTCGGGCATTCCCGGCCTTACGGTCGCGACTACCGCTGACTCCAATAGTTATGGCACAGTTACGTACCCGATCCAAAGTTCTGCGCCGGTGGCAATGCCGACCGATCCTGGGCATGAGTTTCTGGATGTCTTTGAACAGTTGGCGGGCGCTGGAATCATTTTCAATCCCAATAATCAGTACGCTCCCGCCATCAACAACTCGGGCTTCGTGAGTAACTACGCTACGTCGACATCCGAGGGTAAGCAGCCGCAGGCAGGCGACATCGGGCGCGTCATGGACTGCTTTGATACCAAGACTCAGTTACCGGTGATTTACGAATTGGCGACACAATTCGCTATTTGCGACCACTGGTTTTCCTCTATGCCGGGTCCTACGTGGCCGAATCGGTTCTTTGTGCATGGCGCATCGTCAGCTGGGCTGGATAGCAGTCCAACCGACACCGAACTAGCGCAGTGGGAAACGATCAATGGATTTCAGTACCCCAAAGGCTCAATTTTCGACGCTTTGCGGAAGGCTAACGTACCTTGGCGGCTGTACAACGACTGTGAGGATTCGGAGAGCGATGCTCCGCAGAATTTTGGGGGATCGATTGCGCAGGTAGCTGCCCTCAAAGGCATCAGCCTGCTGGATGTGCATTCGATATCGAACTTCAAGTCGGATCTACACGGGTCTTACCCGTACCAATACACGTTCATTGAGCCGAATTACGGCAATATCCTCAACAACTCCTACCAGGGCGGGTCATCGCAGCACCCAATGGACGATACATACGGCGGCGAGATGCTGATCAAGGTGATTTACGAGGCGATCCGCCAGTCTCCGCTGTGGGACAACAGCTTGCTGATCATCACATATGACGAGCATGGCGGTTTTTACGACAGCGTGGCGCCGCCCTCTACGCAGGCACCGGGGGATGTATCAGCGGCCAATAACCGCTACAACAAGTACGGGTTCAATTTCGAGCAACTCGGCGTGCGCGTGCCGGCGGTCGTGATCTCGCCACTGATTCCGGCCGGAACGGTGGACCACACGGTTTACGATCACTCATCGATTTGCGCAACGCTGGAACGGCTATTCGGATTTGCGGCGCTTACAGGGCGCGATCAAAACGCGAACGACCTGCGCCATCTGACCTCGCTTGCCGCCGCGCGCGCTGATTGTCCGTCGACTTTGCCCAACCCGGTCGCGCACGTTCTCAGGGCCGCGGCCGCCCCTTCACCGCAGCAGCAGGCCACAACCGATGAGCAACCGCTGCCTTCGTCCGGTAGCCTGCGCGGGTTTCTGGCAATCGCAGCAAAGACGGACTACGAGATGTCCGCACGCACCGATATCGACAAGGCCGCCGTGGTTCAGAAGCATCACCAGATCCACACGCGCGGTCAGGCGCGGACCTATGTCAGCTCAGTGTTGACACGCGCCGACGCCGTGAAGCCGGCGGTTCAGAAGTAGTAAGACGGAGAAAGGCGCGCATTCGCTCGATTTCGTTTTGCAATTCAGCGTGAAACGACTCGTCCTTCGGCGGATCTGAAGCAACATAGCCGATGTCCGTGAGGAGTTTGCCCTCCGCCACGGATAAGTTCGCCCACCCGATGACGCGGTCATGCCAGAGCAACGGCAAAGCGTAATAGCCTAGCTTGCGCCTGGGCGCGGGCGTGTAGGCTTCGAACCGATAGGCCCAGTTCCAGAGCAGCTCAAAGCGCGCGCGATCCCACACCACCGGATCGAACGGAGCCAGGAATCGAACGCGGCTGTCGGGTTCAAACTCGCCTGGATCTTCATTGGCGGGCCAATACCAATCGAGGCCGTCCACACGAGCATGCTTCAGCCGCTCTTTGGCGCGCTTCAGGGCGCGCGCAAACTCCTTTCGCCATTGAGGCGCGGCATAGCGCAGGCGGCGCACCAGCGGACTGAGCGTGCTTGCCGGCAGCGGCGCGTACACGTTCACCACGGCATCGACCAAAGCATCGATGCGCGAGATGCGCGCGGCTGTATCGACGGGCTCCGCACCGAGCTCGCGCGAGGCATAGATACGAATTCCGCGATCGCGCCGCACCACGCGCAACATGCCGCGATAGTGCATGGCTTCGAGCAGATGGGTAGTGGCGTTCGAGGAGCCGCCCCAGTAGTTTTTTACCGACCCAAGGGCGAAATGCGCGTCTGCGTCGCGCGGATGCACGGCCCCGCGCTCGCGCACAAAAGCCATCAGCAGCTCCGCCAATTTGCGCCGCGATGGCGGCCAAGGCTTCGAAACCCACGCGACCGCGCCTCGGACCGTTCGCGGATGCATCAACTCTTCGAGCGCCCGGCTTACGAAACCGTAGACGACGAAGAAGTCTTCTTCGACGCCAAGTTCGGCGTAGACGCGCTCCAGATCGCCAGCGCGATAGTTCTTCACGCGATGGCGGAGGATCAGATCCTGCGCGCGGGCGGGGGCGCGTATCGGATCGGCCTGCACGAAGCCCATGCGGTCGATGGCCCGCTTGAGCGTGACCGGCGGAAACAGGCTGCGCGCGACAGCATAGCGGCGCAGGGCGGCTAAGGTGATCCCCATCTCAGGCGGCGGGCTTGGGCGCGAGTTTTTTGAGCGCAGCGCGGCCGGCCGACTCCATTTGCCTGCGAGAGTTGGTCCACTGTTCGAAGCTTGCGCCCTCGGGCCGGCGGTCCGCCTGGAAGTAGTGCTCCAGGCTATCCAAGAGAGATTGGGCGGCAGCCACGCCAAGCGTGCGCTGCTGCGGTGATGGCTTGGCGATGGCAGCGGCATTCACCATGGTCAAGTAAAGGACGCCGGCCGTCTGCTGTTCGTCGAGGAAGCCATCCGCACCCGCTGTGGGATTGTGCGCCATCACTCCCGCGCCGTATTCCAACACCCGATCCGGATGCCCCAGCGCGCTGTGCGCCTGCATGTAATCGTAGAGTCGGACAACCGAGAGCTTCGACTGCGGATAACGTTTTGACCACTCATCCAATTCGGCCAGAGATTTTTCAAAATCCTGAGTAAACAGATTGCTTTCCACCCGCATCATGAGATTCTTCTCTTCGATATCCTTGGGCGGCGGAGGACGGCGCTGGCCGCGCGAGGGATTCGGCATCGGAATGGAAATTGGTCTCGGCTCAGGCTTGCTAGACGCGGTTTGAAGCGGCTGTGTTGGCGTACGAGACCTCGGGGAATGCGCGAACCGATTCGAAGCGTTTGCCGTGCTCGGCGCGTTAACGATGAAGATGCCCTGATAGAACACGACACCCGCCGTATCGTCCGCCGGTGGAGGCGGCGGCGCGGGCGCAGTTGCCGGGGGCGGCGCAATGGTCCGCGTGGGTTGGGGATCGGCAGCCGGCTCGGTCACGTCGGGACGGGTTCGCAGATTATTCAATCGCACGAGCGGGCGCAATGCCTCGAGCCGCGCGGGATCGAAGGATGGAGAAGGCAACGCGGCAACAAACGATGCGGCTTTCAACGGCTCTTTGGGAACATCCTTGAAACCGGTGGGATCGATGACGGGGTTTTCCGGCAAGAAGGCCGCGTACGTCAAGTTCGCGGGAAGAAACTGCGCAGGCATATTGCCGGGCCTCCAATCTTCGCCGGGCGCAAGCGGTCCCCAGGCGGCAAACTTCGCGCCACGCATCCAGAAGACTTCGCCGGGTTTGAAAACGCCGGTGGGTGAAGGCGTCCAAACCCAGCCCAGGTCGGCGTGGCGCCTCCAGCGCCCGTAGTGATAAGGCAACCAGCCCCACGATTCATCGGCGATCCACGAATAGCCGAGTCCATCCATCCAGCGCCAATGGCCGTCGCGATAGGGCCGCCAGCCTTCGATCACACGGGGCTTCCAAACGGTTCCGAGATCTTCGGTGTCGACCCACGCGCCGGCGGAATCGAGATCAGAGAGGCCGTAATGCTGGGCGACGTGCAAGCCCGAGACCGCGGAGCCGTTCGTCTTGTCGCGCTCCGCGCTCCAACGGTCGAGATCGATGGGCGCAACATCGCGGTAGAGGAAGAAGCGGTTGGAGTGCGCGGGTTCGACGCGCGACGTCTGCCCGTGCACGACGTCGATTTCGGCAGCGGGCGAGGAGAAGCGCGCAATGCCCTGCAAGACTGCAAGCTGCGTAGCGCTGTCGGCGGCTTCGAAGCGCAACTTGGCGGGTTTGGTAACCGAAACTTGAGCGCCGGGGACGACCAGCATCAACGAATCCTGGCCGCTCGATTGGCCGGTGAAGTACGCCAAGCCGTGGTCCAGCACAAGAAGCGTGACGCGTTGACCGGTGGAGTGCTGAGTGTAATCGGAGAGGCCGCCTTGCGATTCGGAACCCAGACGCCAGACGCTGCCTTCATCCAGTTCGATTTCAACGCGCGACGTGGAGCCGGTGCGAATCCAGGCTCCTTCGGGAAGAGGCAGATTACGTTCCGCGGGAATCCACTGATCGGAAGCCGAGAGCTGAACTTCAACTATGCCATCGAAATCGGCGACGCGGGCGTAGCGCGCAGGGCTTGCACTGAGCAGAGCCGGAAGCAGCAGCCAAAGATAGCGCATGATAGACCTCCCCGGACGAAGCGAACCTATTCGATTATCTGACGGACCGGGCACGGGCGGCGTTGAACGTAAAATCATTCTATGACTGACCGGGCGCTGATCGACCACATCTCACGTTTGCCGCACGCCCGGGCGACTTTTAAACAACTGGTAAAGGAACTGGGCTCCAAGGGCACGACCCGCGACGACCTGGAAACCACGCTGGACCGCCTGACGGACCGCGGCGAGTTGATCGAACTGCGCTCGGGCCACTTCGTCGTGACCGCGCGCAGCCGCGAATATGCGATCGGGCGGCTGAACATGCATCGCGACGGGTACGGCTTCCTGATTTCGGAGCGGCCCATTGAAGGGATCCAGGGCGACGTTTTTCTGCCGCCTGACGAGGCGGAGAAGGCGATGCACGGCGATCGCGTGTTGGTACGGATTGCGCGGATCGAAGCAGGCGGCCGCGCCGATGGCGAGATTCTCAAGGTACTCAAGCGCGCCAACCCTACTGTCGTGGGCGAGTTTCGCCTGAACCGTCGTGGGCAGTTCGTTGTGCCAATGGACGAACGGATTCACCAGTGGATTGAGATCCCGGAGGGATTTGAGTTCCCGGCGGCCGGACCGTCGGTCGACCGCATCGGCGTAGAAGCGCCGCAAGTGGCGAGCGTGGACGAACTGGACGGCCTGATCGTCAACGTGGAGTTGCTGGAGTACCCGGAGCGCAATTCGGGGCCGGTGGGACGGGTGGTGGAGATTCTCGGCCGCCCGGACGATTTCGGCGTGGATGTCGAGGTTGTCATTCGCAAACATCACCTGCCGCACCAGTTCCCGGCGGAAGTTGTGGAGCAGGCGCAATCGATCCGGCAAACGATTTCGGAGCACGATCTGATGGGCCGCCGCGATTTCCGGTCGATGGATATCGTGACTATCGACGGAGAGACGGCGCGCGATTTCGACGACGCCGTCTGGGTGGACCGCCTGCCCAACGGGCACTTTGCGCTGCACGTGCATATCGCAGATGTGAGCCACTATGTGCGACCCGGAACCCCGATCGATGTGGAGGCCCAACTGCGCGGCACGAGCGTGTACTTTCCCGATCGCGCGGTGCCGATGCTGCCGTTCGAGCTTTCGACGAACATCTGCTCACTGGTTCCGCACGCGGACCGGCTGGTGTATTCGGCGCTGCTGGAGATCGATGGGCACGGCGAAGTGGTATCGCAGGAATTCACCCCCGGGGTGATTCGCAGCGCGGAGCGGATGACATACACCGGCGTACATCTGCTATTGGAAGGCGATGCCGCGTTGCGCGACCGCTATAAACCCCTGGTTGGGCGTTTCGAGCTGATGCAGGAGTTGGCGCTTATCCTGAATCGGAAGCGCGTGCGGCGCGGATCGATCGATTTCGACTTGCCGGAGCCGTTGATTGAGTTCGATCAGTTCGGAGCCATGACCGGCGTCACGCGGGCGCCGCGCAACATCGCCCATCGATTGATTGAGGAGTTCATGCTGGCCGCCAACGAAGCTGTGGCAGCGCACCTGGAACAGGGCGGCAACCCGGCGCTGTACCGCGTGCATGAAAAGCCCGATCCCAAGCGCGTCATGGAGTTTGAAGAAGTGGCGGCGCACTTCGGCTATTCGTTGGGCGTGGGCCCAATTCCCGTAAAAAAATTCAATGTGAGCGAACGGCAGCGAGGTCCTCGCGCACACAGCAAACCGCGGCGCGAAGTGACGCTGCCGGACGCAAACCTGCGGATCGCATCTAAGATGTACCAGAAGCTGGTGGCGAAAATTGAGGGCAAGCCCGAAGAGCGCATCTTGAGCTATCTGATGCTTCGCTCGCTGAAGCAGGCCAAATACAGCGAAGAGAACGTGGGCCACTTTGCGCTCGCGGCGGATACGTATACCCACTTCACCTCCCCGATCCGCCGCTATCCCGACCTGCTGGTGCACCGACTGATGCGCGGATGGATCGGGCAGGAGATGGAGTTGAGTGAACTGGCGGAGGAGTGTTCGCAATCGGAACGGCGCGCGGCCGATGCGGAGCGTGAGCTGGTGGAGTGGAAAAAGGTAAAGTTCATGGAGGAGCGCGTAGGCGAGGACTTCGACGCGCTCATCATCAGCACTACGAAATATGGCCTGTTCGTAGAGCTGAACGAACTCTACATCGAAGGGCTGGTCCCGATTGCAACGCTGCCCGGCGACCAATACACGTATCACGAGAACGTGCGCAAGATCGTGGGCAAGCGGACGCGACGCGAGTTTTCAATTGGGGAACCGGTGCGTGTGATTCTGGACCGCGTGGATGGCGTGGAGCGGAAGCTGCAATTTTCGCTGCTGGAAGAAGCGCCGGCGCAGCGCAAGAAACGGAAAGCACGGTAGCAGCGTATGGTGGACGTCAACACGCAAGCGCGACGAGACTGGCTGCGGGCAGCGCTTTATGCCGGTGTGCTGCTGTGGTTGAACGTCTATATCGCCCGCGATTTCTTCAGTGGGCATACGGCGCACATGAACTCGATGCACGGGTTCTGGATCGCAATCGCAAGACGGGGCGGCTGGCTGCATCCATCCTGGTGGCCATTCTGGGATAGCGGAATTCCGCTGGAGGCGACTTACTCGCCGCTGGTTCCGGCGTTGAGCGCGGCATGGGCGGCGTTGTTCCACACCCCGATGGACATGGCGTTTTCATCGATCACGGGCCTGGCATATTGCCTGGCGCCGTTAACGCTGTTTCTGATGGCGTGGGTGCTGACCGGTAAGGCCGGCGTGAGTTTCTTCGCATCCCTGATCTATTCGTTGCTCGCCCCAACGCAGTGGCTGGTCCCGGACGGCGAGTTCCACTGGAGCCGAATCCTGGAGGCGCGCCGGTTATTTCTGGTGGCAGATTGGGACGATACGCCGCACTTGGCGGCCCTTGCGCTGCTACCCTTGGCGATTCTTTTTTTGTGGCTCTCCGTAGAACGGAAGAGGCCCCAGTACTATGCCGGCGCGGCGATTGCGATTGCGCTGATGGCGGGGGCTAGCGCGTTTGGCCCGATTATGGTCGCAATGGCGGTCGTTGCGTTGCTCGCCGCATCGCCGCATGGAATCCGGGGTCAACGGGCATTGCTGATCGCGGCGATTGGCGTCTGCGCTTACTTGATGGTGATGGCGTTTGTGCCGCCTTCTGTGCTGCGAGCCATTCGCGAATCGACCAACGCCAGCGATGAAGAGAAGTGGACACTCGGCTCGTTGACTGCGATGGCGGCGGGGGTGCTGGGCTTTACCATCGTGCGCTACTGCGTGCAGCGTCGCACGAAGAATTCGCGCGTTGCCTTCTTCGCCTACTTCACCTGGATCGCGGCTTGCGTACCTCTCGCCGCGGCATATTTGAATCGACGCATCATGCCGCAGCCGGTGCGGTACAAGCTCGAACTGGAACTCGGGCTCGCACTTGCGGTGGCATTTGCGGCAGCAGCCCTGTTGGAGAAGGTTCCGACCTCGATACGCCGCGCTGCCATTTTACTGGCATTAGCGTTCGCGGCGGAACAGGTGGCGGCGTATAGAAAGCTCGAAAAGGAGTACGTGTTTCCGCAGGATGTGACCAAGACTGTGGAATATCGCGGCGCGGCCTGGGCGCAGGCGAACCTGCCCGGCGTACGCGTATTCTTTCCCGGTTCGATGGCGCAATGGGCGAATGCCTACACGGACGCGCCGCAGTTCACAGGCAGTTCGTGGAGCATGGCGACCAACCAAAGCGAACAAAAAGCCGATGCGGCGATTGTGTTCGAGACGCGGCCGGTGGATGACGGAGCGAAACTTTCGCTGATCTGGCTGAAGGCGTATGGAGCGGGCGCAATTGCAGTCAACGGGCCGGACAGCGCGGAATTCTGGAAACCGTTCAGCGATCCGGGAAAGTTCGACGCGTTACCCGCGATTTGGAAGGAAAGCGGCGTGACCATCCGGCGCATACCGCAGCGCTCGGCGTCACTGGCGCATGTCGTCCCGGAGAGCGCGATCGTTCAATACCCTCCGAAAATCCCCGAGGACACGGCTGCGGCCGCGCGGTATGTCCGCGCGCTGGACGATCCCGCGATGCCCGAAGCGCCCTTGGCATGGAGCGGGCGCGAACACATGCGGATTCACGCCAGGCTGGCTGCGGGACAGGTGATTTCGGTGCAGGAAGGTTATCACCCGGGCTGGCGCGCGACAGTAAATGGTAAACCGCGTGAACTTTTCAAAGACGGCTTGGGGCTGATGTGGTTCCGGCCGGGCGGTACTGGCGAGTGCGATATTGCGCTCGATTATAACGGCGGCTGGGAATGGTGGAGCTGCCACATCGTCAGCTACCTGACGATAGCCGGCGTGCTGACTGGACTAGTGATCGCGCTCCGTAATCAGGTCCGTCACCGCCATTAAGGCGCGTTGATAGCGAGACTCCGGGAATTCGCCGATAAGGTGGCGCGCCTTTTCCGTGAAGGTTTGAGCGCGCTCGCGGACGCGTTCGATGCCGCGATACTTCTTCACCAGGGCGAGAATCTGCGAGAAGGGCGTTTCCTCGTAATTACGCTGCCGGAGCACGTTCTCTACCAGGCGGCGTTCCTGCGGGGTGGCGCTCTCGAGCGCGTAGACAACCGGCAGCGTGACTTTGCCTTCGCGCAGATCACCGCCCACCGGTTTGCCGAGCGTGGCCTCTCGCGAGGTGAAGTCCAACACGTCGTCGACCAGTTGGAACGCCATTCCGAGATTCCAGGCGAATTCACCCAGACGTTCCTGGAACGAAGCGTCGGCATTCGCGGCCACGGCGCCGAGACGGGCGCACACGGAAAAGAGACAGGCGGTCTTGCGGTCGACCAGTTCCATACAATCGGCCTCGGTAACATCGATGCGGCCGATGCGTTCGAGCTGGATCAGCTCGCCTTCGACCATCATTTGGGTAAGGCCGATGAGCAGATCGAGAATCAAAAAATTGCGTTCGCGCAGGGCTACCTGAAAGGCCTGCATATAGAGCCAGTCGCCGGCCAAAACGCAGGTGTGATTACCCCATTTGACGTTGGTGGATGGGCGGCCGCGGCGGGTCTGGGCGGCGTCGATGACATCATCATGCACCAGCGTGGCGGCGTGCACCATCTCGACCACTGCGCCGAGCTGGATTGCCGTAGTACCGCCGCCGCCGGCCAGCTTAGCGGAAAGAAGCAGCAGCGACGGACGCAGGCGCTTGCCCCCACTGGAATGGAGGTATTGATTGATCGCCGTGACCGCGTCCACCGACGCGACGGACTCGGCGGTAATCTTGCTTTCGACACGCTCGAGGTCTTCGTGAATCAGATCGAAGATCTCGCGGGCCGTCAGGGCTTGTCCCAGCTTGCCTAAGCTCATGTAAGACAAACCAGTGTAACTATTCGCGTGCGGCGCCGCAATTGGTTGGCAGCGGAAGTTCGCCGCCGGCGCGAGCGAATTCGGCGGGCGGGTGTTCGGTGCGGAGAAAAGTCAATGCTCGCGAGCGGGAGACGCGCCGCTCGAAAGTGACGGTAAGGTTACAGCAGACCTTCCATCAACGAAATCAGATACGCCTGGTCGACCGGGCCGGAGCGGTAAGTGCGAGCATCAAAGAAGCGCCACATACGGTGGGCCTTTTCAATGGTGTAGAAGATTAATTGCTCTTCAATTACATCCTTCTCCAGAAGCTCCTGATTGAAAGCGCGTATCGAGCCCGCGAGGGTGTAGGGAATGCGGAACTCCTCGGTCGAAATCAGAGTGTCCGAGGCGCCGTATTCAAATTGCAGAATGCGTCCGCGGATATTGATCTGAATCAGCGCGGTAGACGAATCGTCAAGTTCCTGATTGACGAACTGCCCAGGATCGATCAGGACTTCTGTGCGCGCCAGCATCCTGTTCAGGGCCGCCACAAAATCCGCACAGACTTCATAGATTTCCCGCGCTGCCGCCGAGCGTAATTCCGCCATTTCGCGCGCGACGCGCAGAAATTCCTCATCTTTGGCGGACAAAGATTCTATCTTCTCTGCCAGCCGCTTTAAACGAGCGTCTACAGCCGGCGCCCGGTCCGAAGATTTCACATTGTCAGCATATCGCGTCAGCGATAGGTGAGATCTTCGGGACGAACCAGCAGGTCGAGCAGCGAAATATCCAGTTCACGCAACAGCAGGTCAGCGCTCTCCAACGAAAACAGCCTTTTCTTCTTCAGAACGTTGTGCAGGTGTGGTTGCGATATGCCTGCACGGCGAGCCAAGCCCCGCTCGGACATCTCGCCATTGCGTACCCGATAAAGGATGTGATCGGTGAGGCGATCGTGCAGATCGCGGAAGCTCATCGCGCCCTATTTCTTTGTGAAATAGGTAATATCAGAATTGCCCTATAGGCCTCAGTTTTATCTGGTGAAATAAAATTTAGTGAGAAATTGTTTAGCCACATAACGACCCTTTTGTGAATAGCTTAGCGCCGAGGCTACTAATTTGCAATAAAGAAAACAATAGGAAATACATTAGTTTTTCGATTGACGATTTCTTGTTTTCGGCTAAAGTTACCTACAGAACACAGGCACGCTTCCCAAAGAGGAAACGGCCTTTCAAAAGAAAAGGACATTCTCAACATGCAATGGAATCGATCAAACGCTCTTGGATTAGCAAAAGCAAGCTGCCTGGCATGCCACGGCTTGGGTACCCGAATTGTTCGCAGGGATAAGGAAGTTCCCTGTAACTGCGTCTTTCGCGGCGCCTTCCGCGCGTGCTATAACCGTTTTCGCCGGTGTGCGATGAGTGCGGATCACATCGGCTGCGTGAGTTTGGAGAGGCATAACGGAGCAGAGGGCCGACATAGTTATGGCCGGCGATCCGAGGAGTTCGCAGCAGACTTCTGCTTAGTTAGCAAACGTCATTTAACGCCCGCCCAATACCAACTATTCAAATTTCATTTTCTATTAGGCGCAGATTGGAAGCTTTGCTGCCGCCGCCTGAAGATGGAACGGGGAGCATTCTTCCACGAAGTCTACCGGATCGAAAAACTGCTGGGCGAAGTATTTGCAACGCTCCAACCCTACGCGCTGTATCCCGTGGACGAATACTTTGGCACCGTAATCACGCGGGCCAAGGCAAACGTGATTCCGCTCACGGGCGAAATCAACCAGGTGGAGATTTGGCAGGAGCCGGTCGCCGCTTAGTTTTAGGGCGTGCGCCGGTGAAGTTTACGCCGGCGCACGCCGCGCCTCAGTATCCCTACTTCACTTCTTCACAAACCTCGCCACCTGCTCACAAGTAGCAAACCAGACCCCCGGCTTCGACTTCATATAAGCCACAAACTCCTCCAAGTGCTTCATCGGCGCACGATGCCCGCTCAGATATGGGTGCAGCGTCAATATAAACGTCGTCCCTTCCTTGTAAGCCCCGTCAAACTCATCCCTGTACAACTGATACAGCAGTTCCGGCGACGGCATGTGCCCCTGCTGCCCCAGATACGGCGTCTCCGTCAGCGTCCAGTCAATCGACAGCTCTACCAGGCCTGTCGGCTGCCCGCGCGAGACCACCTCATACGGCTCATCCAGCGCCTGCAAACTGCTGTCGTACAGAAATCCCTTCTTGCGGATTAGATCCAGCGTCACGCCGCTGAACGCCCACGACGGCGCGCGGTACCCCACCGGCTTCTTACCCGTGGCCTTCGTCAGGTAATCGATCGCCTTGTCCAGCAGCCGCTCTTCTTCGCCCTCGGCGAGTCGCGGCGGAAATTCGTGGATCCACCCATGCACGCCCACTTCATTCCTGCCGCTCTTTTGAATCGCCGCCAGCATCTCCGGATGCAGCATCGCATCCACGCCCGTAACGAAAAACGTCGCCGGAATCTGATACTGGTCCAGCATCTTCAGAATCCGCGCCGTGCCGCTCTCAGCCCCGAAGTCCGAGGCCGAAAGCGCAGTCGCCGATGTCGTCCCATCGCGCAGCAGCGGCGCCTCGGTGTCATCGTCAAAACTCAAACAGACCGCCACTCGCGCGCCATTCGGCCACGCTTTCGGCGTCAGCTTGCGGCCCACGCGAGCCACATCCACCGTCTGCTTAAGCTGCTCGTCCGTCCACTTCGTTCCCGGCTGGTTGCCGCCGCCCTGTTGGGCCGCCGCGCAACCAGCCATTACCGCTACCGCTATCCACGTTCGCGACACGTGATCATTTTACAGGCTTCCAATCCGGCAAGCGCCCCGGCGTCGGCGGCGCGCCCGCGGCATCCAGTTGCTTCTCCAGCGCCTTGATGTCCACCTCCATCAACTTGCGCAGTTTCGGAATCTGCAGCGCCAATTCGTCCGACCCAATCTGATACTGCTCCATCGCCGTCTTCGTCGGATGCCCCGTCGTCCCGCGCACCGGCGACCCTGCCGCCTGCACGTGATCCGAAATCGACGCCGCCACGCCTTCGTTGTGCGACCGCCAAACCGTGTCCCCACGCAGCGCCCGGTTGATATCGTCCAGTTGCTTTCCAAGCGCCAGCGTCTGTTCATGCAGCTTCACCGGCAACGACGGCGTCGCATCCACCGCGCGCTTAATCGAATCCAAATGCAGCCGCGCCTCCGCCACTGCATCATTCGTCGCCGTCAGCGCTTGCTGCAGCTTCTCCAGTTTCGTTTGATACTCCGACAGCGCCACCCGGTCCTCGCGCGTCGAAACGCCTTCCGCAACTACTTCAAACGTCTGCGATCCCGCCAGCGCCGTCTCCACTCCATTCACGCGCTTCGCCAGCGTCACCTTATACCGGCCCGGCGCGACCAACGCGCCACCGGCGGCGCCACGGCCACCGCCGCCGCCCTCTTCTTCGCCTCCGCCTCCTGCACCCCCGCCACCGCCCGCGCCGCCGCGGCCTCCACGACCACCACCGCCGCCGCCCGTCGCTGCCGGCAACGTCGGACTCTGGCCGCGCAGATCCCACGTCACGCGCCGAATCCCCGCCGTCGAAGGCTCCGTCATCCTCCGGATCACCTTACCCGACGCATCGCTGATCGAAATCAGAATCGCCGGCGCCTCTTCCTCCGACTCCGCGCGCAGTATCTCCGTGTTCGGATACTTCGGCGTCTCGCCCCGAGCCACTGCGGCCCGCTCCTGCTGCTGCCGCTCCTGCGCTTTGCTGCGAATCGCCTCCTTCAGGTTGTACGTAATCACCGCGCCCACGGGCGGATTCGGCGCCGTGAAGAAGTTCTCTCCCTGATCGCCCCTTCCGCCGCCAAAAATCGAGCCCGGAATGTACGACAGCGCCGTCTTCACCGGAAAGATCTCGCTCTCCTTGCTCAGCAGCTCGGGCATCGCGTCGCGCAGCGGGCCGTAGTCGTCGAGCACGTAAATGCTGCGTCCAAACGTGCCGATCACCAGGTCGTCCATCTTCTTCTGGATCGTCAAGTCGCGCACCATGATCGTCGGCAGCCCGTTGCGCAACTGTATCCATTTATCGCCAGCCGTTTTGCTGAAGAACAGGCCGAATTCCGTCCCCGCAAACAGCAGCTTCGGATCTTTGTAATCCTCCGCAATGGCATACACGCCACCGCGTTCCGGCAACGAGCCTGAAATATTCGTCCACGTCTTGCCCTTGTCCGTGCTCTTGATCAAATACGGCTTGAAGTCCCCGTTCTGGTGGTTCTCGTAAGCCACATACACCGTACCCGCGTCGTGTTGCGACGCCAGGATGCGCTGCACATATGCATCCGCCGGCACGCCCGCCGGCGTCTCTACCTTGCGCCAGTTTTTCCCGCCGTCCTCGGTAATCTGCAGCAGCCCGTCGTCCGTTCCCACATAGATCAGGCCCTCCTGCTTGGGCGATTCCGCCATCGACGAGATGTTGTCATAGAGGGCCGTCGAAACGTTCTTCTGAATCGCGTCAATCGGCCAGATCTTGCCCATCACCGGCAGCGTGTTGCGATCCAGATTGCGCGTCAAGTCCGGCGAAATCGGCCGCCAGCTATCGCCGCGGTCATCGCTCCTCCACAACCGCTGCGATCCGAAGTACAGCCGCGTGTTCAGATGCGGGCTGATCATCACTGGCGCGTCCCAATTCCATCGCACCGCCGGATCATCCTTGCCCGGCTGCGGCTGTATGCTCACCCGCTCGCCCGTCCTACGGTCATACCGCACCATGCCGCCGTTCTGCATGTTCGCGTAAACCGTGTTCGGGTCCTTAGGATCCACGCGGCTGTAAAACCCATCGCCGCCCATCGTCACAAAGCAGTCGCTATTCATAATGCCCGCCGAACTCCGCGTCCGCACCGGGCACCCAAAGCTGTTGTTGTCCTGCGTCCCGCCGTACACGTAATAAAATGGCGCATCCTCGCTCACCGCCACGTCATACATCTGCGCCGTCGGCAGGTTTGACTTGAAGATCCACGTCTGCGCACGGTCAAAACTCTCATACACGCCGCCATCGCAGCCCACCAAATAGTGATCGTTATTCGCCGGATCGATCCAGATTTCGTGATTGTCCACGTGCTTGTACCGCGTGCCCAGCGACGTCGACGTGCGCCCGCCGTCATCCGACACCGCGATATTCGTGTTCATTACATACACCCGGTCCGAGTTCGCCGGGTCCACCACGACCTTCGCGTAATACTGCCCCTGCACGTCATAGCTGTTCCGCTTCTCCCACGTCGCGCCCGAATCCGTCGACCGGTACAGCCCCCCGCGCCCCTCATTCCCCTCCACCTGCGCATAAATAATCGATGGATTCGACGGCGCAAAGTTCAACCCAATCCGCCCCAAATCGCCCGTGTTCGGCATCCCGCCGCCCACCACCGTCCACGTCTTTCCCGCATCCGAAGTCCGCCACAGCCGGCTCTCCGGCCCGCCGTGCACCATGCCGAAATACCGCCGCTCCCGCTGATGCGTCGCCGCAAACAGCACGTCGGGATTCTTCGGATCCATCACTACGTCCGAACACCCCGTGTACTCGCCAACTTTAATCAGGCTCTGCGACCAGGTCTTCCCGCCGTCCGTCGTCTTATACAATCCGCGCTCGCCGCCGCCGCTCCACAGCGGACCCGGCGCGGCAACGTACACGACATTCGAATCCCGCGGGTCAATCACAATCCGCGCAATATGCTCCGTCAACTTCAAGCCGACGTTGCGGTACGTGCGCCCGCCGTCCTCGCTCTTATACACGCCGTCGCCAAACGAAATACTGCGCTGGCTGTTGTTTTCGCCGGTCCCCACCCAAACGACATTGGGGTTCTTCGGGTCAATCGTGATCCACCCAATCGAATACGATCCGTAGTTGTCAAACACAGGCGTCCATGACGTGCCGTCGTTGTGCGTCATGAAAATTCCGCCCGACGCCTCGGCAACCAGATAGTGCGTGTTGCTTCCTGGAAACATCGCAATCTGCGAAACGCGCCCGGAAATAAACGCGGGTCCTACGTTCCGCAATCTCAAATTTGCAAAAGTTCTGGCATTGATCGGGTCGGTATCGGCGCCGCCTCGCCTCCCGCCTGCCGCGGCGGGCGTATCCTGCGCGTTCGCGGCGAAACTCAACGCAAACGCTAGTAACAAAATCCTCATGCGTGGGAGTATATCGCGCTGCACGCGTTATGGCACTCTATTTAAGGACCCAGCACGAATTCCGCACGCAGGCCCCTTAGCCTGCCCATTTGGAGGTTGCATGAAACCGCCGGCCGCACTGCTCCTCGCGTCACTCCTCTTCCCCGCCCCCGCAGGCGCCAAAGACATCGTCATCCACGCCGGCCGCCTCATCGACGGCACAGGCGCCGCCCTCCGCTCCCAAGTCTCCATCCTCATCCGCAACGATAAAATCACCGGAATCCAGGCCGGCTTCGTCACCCCGCCCGGCGCCGAAGTCATCGACCTCTCCCAATCCACCGTCCTCCCCGGCCTCATCGACGCCCACAAACACATCGGCTCCGGAGGCGGCCGTCGTGGCGGACGCAGCAGCGACGTCGTGGAACGCGGCCCCCGCACCAATCTCGACGCCGTCCTCGCCGCCACCGGCCCCGTCCGTCAGATTCTCGAAGAGGGCTTCACCTCTGTCCGCAGCGTCGGCGCCGCCGATGGCATCGACATCGCCCTCAAACACGCCGTCGATTCCGGCGTCATCCCCGGCCCGCGCATGTGGGTCTCTCTCGAACCCCTCAGCCCCGCCGGCGGCCACGGCGACCCCACCAACACCCTCGACCCCAACCTCCCCTTCGATCCGCTCCGCATCGCTCACTCCGTCGTCACTGGCCCCGTCGAAGTCACCCTCGCCGTCCGCGAGCACCACAAACGCGGCGCCGACCTCATCAAGATCATGCCCAGCGGCGGCGTCCTCAGCACCGGCGACAACCCGCACCTGCAACTCATGACAAACGAGGAGATCAAAGCCGCCATCGACGCCGCGCACGCCCTCGGCATGAAAGTCGCCGCCCACGCCCAGGGCAAAGAGGCGATCGATAACTCCCTACGCCTCGGCATCGACTCCATCGAACACGGCACCTACGCCGACGAAGCCTCCTTTGCGTTGTTCAAACAGCACGGAGCTTACTTGGTTCCCACCATCGTCGTTGCCATGGAAACCTTCGACCGCGCCAACGCCGGCCAAACCTCCGCCGACACCGCCAACAAGGTCCGCGAGGCGGTCCAATTCAAAGACAAAATGGTCGCCGCCGCCTACAAAAGCGGCGTAAAAATCGCCTTCGGCACCGACGTCGGCCCCGGCCCCGACCTGCGCGAATTCAGTCTTCTGAACAAAGACGGCATGAGCCCCATGGACATTATCAAAGCCGCCACGCACTCGGCGGCGGATTTGATCGGGGCAGCTGACCAAATCGGCTCAGTCCAAGAAGGGCGCTACGCCGACCTGGTCGCCACGCCGGGCGACCCGCTCACCGACATAACTCAACTGGAACACGTGCAGTTCGTGATGAAAGGTGGGGTGGTGTATAAGATGGGCGGCAAACGCGTGGCGCAATAACGGTCCCTTTATTACGATGAACGCTATCTAATCGATCTTCCCTCAGGCCCTGCCGCGCCTCTTGCGGTTACCTTGCGAATGACCGGCCACTGCCTTGCGCATCTAATAAACATTATCCGTAGCCATCCACAGCCCGGTATGGCCGGGAATAATCGTCGTGCAGATAAAAGCCTCAGATGAGACTTGACCCGGAGTCGACAGGCTCGTGAACGCACTATTAGAGTCAAATATCTGATCGGTACCCTGTGCAGCGAAACTAAATCCTCCGCCGGTCGTCAAGCGGGTGATGATAACGATCTTCTTACCATCAAACTTCGTCCCGCTGTTGTTACAGTGCGGCAGAGTGATGGTTCCGCTCGGATTTGTGGAAGAGCTTACGAAATAGACATCGATATCGGAATCCGAAATGGTGGTGGTGCCGTTCACGAGGGTAGTGCTCGTTGGAATTATGTTCGTGCTCGTGCCGCTTCCCGTCGCGCCAGTCGCTCCCGTTTCGCCAGTCGCGCCGGTTGCGCCCGTTGTTCCAACGCCCGTGGCTCCAGTTGGACCGGTAGCGCCGGTTGTGCCTACACCCGTCGCGCCAGTCGCTCCCGTTGTGCCAGTCACGCCGGTTGCGCCCGCTGTTCCAACGCCCGTGGCTCCAGTTGGACCGGTAGCCCCCGTTGTGCCTGCGCCAGTAGCTCCGGTTGCGCCCGTGACGCCTGCTAGTCCGGTTGCGCCGGTTGGCCCTTGCGGACTAATCAACTGCCATGGTGCGGCCGGCGGCACGGCGGAGTTATCACTTGATGCGCTGATGTACGAAGACTGTGTTGGCGTGTATAGTACGATATCTCCGGCGTTGTAAGTCCCGCCTGCGCCGCTACCCCCGGCGGCCGCCCAAGTTCCCGCCGCGGTTGCCGCACTCCCTGTGGCGCCCGTTACGCCGGTCGACCCCGTGACACCCAAAGGGCCCGTTATTCCCTGTAGGCCTTGAGTCCCTTGAAGGCCTGTTGTGCCAGTAACGCCCTGAATCCCTTGCGTGCCTTGTGATCCTGTCGAACCTGTTACGCCCTGTATGCCTTGAGTTCCCTGTGCGCCCGTTGGTCCCGTAACACCCTGGATACCCTGCACCCCAGTCGCCCCGACGGGACCCGTGGTCCCCGTCGGACCCGCAACTCCAATTCCTCCTGTCGGCCCAATCGCGCCCCCCTGCGCAATCGAGGTCCACGGCCCGCCATTCGACGGCGCATTGCCCAAATTATTAGCGGCGCTGCTTTGGTAAGTTGAACCCGAATAGGAGACTACCGCTCCTTGGCTGTAGTTGACCGTCGGCGAGTAAGTAGTCACTTGGGGCATCACGCCCGCAGGCCCCGTAGCGCCCATCGGACCTTGTGCGCCGGGAGTTCCCGCGCTTCCGATTCCGGCGACCCCCTGCACGCCCTGTGTCCCCGCCGGCCCGGTCGGTCCCGCGGCGCCAGCGATTCCTGCCGCGCCTGTCGCACCCGTCGCGCCTGTTGCTCCAGTAGCGCCCATCGGCCCCGGAGGTCCAATCGTGCCACCTAATATCACCGTTACC
>DATAUH010000021.1:0-14389 GCA_036268375.1 Bryobacteraceae bacterium
GCGAGCGCGAGTTCCGCGTCGGTGAGCCGGTGTAGGTAAGGTTCGGAAACCATTTCCGACGCGTGCGGGACAGCGGCCAGGACGATTTTGCCTTTTAGCTTACCCTTCCATTGATCTAGATCCTCGGGTCCGGTGATAACGGCGTAGACGGCTTCACCGCTGACGTCGCCATTGGTGCCGGGGGACCAGGGCTGCGCAAATCCGATGATCGGTTGAAACTCGGGCTCCTTCATCTGCGCCATGAAACGGGTGCAGGTCCAGCCGCGGCCGAAGGGTCCCCAGGTTTCTAACTTTGTGTTGGCGAGGCCCCACTCGGTCATCTTCTTGACCGCCCACTCGCCGGCGGCTTTGGCGTTCGGCGAACCAGTGAGACGAGGTCCGTAGACATCGGTGAGATAGAACGCGGTGTCCATCACCTTCGAGTTTTGTCCGAAGGCTTCATGGCGAATCTGTTGCACGACTGATAGGTCGATTCTTTCCGGTGACCCGACTTGCGCCCATAAGCCTGCGCACAAAGCGGTCCCAACTCCGATAAGCGATTTCCGCATGTGGGCGAGGTTATCACAAATCGGCGAGGGGCTGATCCAGTGAGGGGGCGGAAATCAGGCTCGATATTCTCTTTCCAGGGTGGTCGGAAGGAGTCCGTGCTGTCGCGATGGCGGCTCGCAGGAGTCGGGATGAGCGCGTTCTACTTTTGCGAGTGGCGGATGACTGAGTTGGGCGACGCGCGAAAGGACAGAGCGTGCGAGACAAGAGTAAGTCACGCGTGGATCGCTAAGTGATTTTCCTAGTGGCAAAGCCGCGGTGCAAGTAAGAGGCGGAGGCGAGTTATGAGGCAGATCTCTACACGAAGTTAGTCCTGACTATGATCGCGCCGGCGCTCTCTACGAATCGCGGTTACTCGGTTGGCGCGTCCGCAGTTGGTCGTAGCGCCGCAAGCGGCGCAGCCGCGTCTGCCAAGCCTGTAGTTTTCAGCGGGAAGTGACTGGACGCTATTTTTATAATCTGACTTCGAGCGATGTGTGGGTGTACAACCGAATCTCGCTTGAATCGAGGCACCTCCAGCTTTCTGATCCAGGGAGACCTTTGAGCCGATGATTTGGGGAAAGGGAGCGCAGAGGCTAAGACTTAGGGTCTGGTCTCGCCCCGAGCGGCTACGCAATAGTGGGACTTGTGTCCGGGCCTCGGTCTTCAAACGGATTGAAAACGTCCGCGCCAAGACCGGCAAAATATTTCACGTTCCGCGTCACGATGGTTAAGTCGTGGTGAAGGGCTGTTGCCGCAGGGGACTTCCTCGACGGCCACCATGCCACACTGGCGGCAATCGACGCGACGCCTGGCGTACAGCAGGAAGACGAAGAATCCCCACAGAGGAATGAAGTCAAAACGTCGTTCCGCGAGTTGGTCGTAGCCGGGCGCCGGCAAATGGCAGGCGAGAGAAGACTGCGGCTGAACCTTTACGCCGTCGCAGGACCACTCGATGCTCTTCTTGTCGGCACTGAAACGGGCACGCTCCATAGACAAAACCTTGAAATGGTGGCAGCGGTTCAGAATCGTGGTCAGTTCCATGGTGAAGGCGAGTAGCGGCGAAACCTCCACCACAAACCGCCTCTGATGGGAGCTCGAGCTTGGTGAAGTGCCAGGTGACCCAGGCAGGTCTATCGCCCAGAACGGCGGATTACGAACGATCATCGGCGCCAAACTCCGAGATGGCGACTACTGTCAATTGGAAACTTCCCAAACCAGGTATACCTTCCGCGGTCCTGATATCCTGAGGCCGACCATGTTGATTCATCGTAGGCGCCACTGGGCAATCCTACCGATCATACTCACGCTTGGGTCCTGCCGATCTGTCGGCGAGTACACGAGCGATTGGGTCATGTACGGGCGGACGTACGATGACCAGCGATTCAGCCCTCTGAACCAGATCAATGAGCAAACAGTGGGTGGGCTCGGGTTGGCCTGGAGCCGGGAACTCGGCACCACCCGTGGACTCGAAGCAACGCCATTGGTAGAGCACGGCGTGATCTATACCACCGGTTCCTGGAGCGTAGTCTATGCTATCGATGCGAGTACGGGAACAGTCCGCTGGACTTATGATCCTAAAGTGCCTCGCGAGCACTCCAGATTTCTTAGCAGTGACGCGGTAAATCGTGGGGTCGCGCTCTACCGTGACAAGATTTACGTTGGGACACTGGATGCTCGTCTGATCGCCCTCGACAAGCTTTCCGGTATGCCGGTTTGGAGCGTGTCCACTGCCGATGGCGAGAAGGCGTACTCGATCACCAGCGCCCCGAGAATTGCAAAATCGCTCGTGATCATCGGCAACGCGGGTTCTGAGTATGGAGTGCGCGGCTACATCTCGGCCTTCGATGCGGAAACCGGGCGGATGGCATGGCGCTCTTACACTGTGCCTGGCGATCCCTCGAAGGGGTTCGAATCGAAAGCCATGGAAGTGGCCGCGAAGACCTGGACGGGCGAATGGTGGAAGGCGGGCGGTGGCGGCACTCCTTGGGAAGGACTCGTTTACGACCCGGCGCTGGATCTGCTTTACTTCGGCACCGGCAACCCGACGGCCTGGTACCGGGCCCTGCGCGGCACAGGGAACAATCTATATACCGCCTCAATTCTTGCCGTTCACGCCCGGAACGGCGAACTCGCGTGGCACTTTCAAACGACTCCTGCGGACAATTGGGACTTTGACGCTACTCAACCTTTGATGCAGGCGGAGCTAACGATCCGCGGCCGCGCGCGAAAAGTGATCATGCAGGCGAACAAGAATGGCTTCTTCTATGTTCTCGACAGAATCACTGGAGAGTTCCTTTCCGGCGCGCCATTCGTCAGCGGCATAACATGGGCTTTGGGGCTGGATTCCAAAAGCGGCCGTCCCATTGAATCGCCCACCGCTTCCGACGGTTACAATCCGGTCATTGTCTCGCCCAGTCCGGACGGCGCACACAACTGGAGCCCGATGGCATTTAACCCAGTGACCAAGTTGGTCTACCTAGCGGCGAAGGTCGGCACGAGTTCTCTTCATGCGCCGAATCAAAAATGGAAATACAACGCCGACCGGGACAACACAGGCTATGACGCATCCTACGAGGGGCCGCTTAGCGCCAAAGCCGATTCACTGCCTGCTCCAACTGGAGAACTGCTGGCTTGGGATCCAGTGCGGGAGAAGCAGGCCTGGAGCGTCCGCTACCCGGTGGTTGAAGGCGGAGGTGTCCTCGCTACCGGCGGCAACCTCGTATTCCAGGGTACGGCAGACGGCATCTTTGCCGCATATCGAGCTACCGATGGTGAGCTGTTGTGGAGATTCGATACCGGCACCGGCATCATGGCTGCTCCGGTCACTTTCGCACTGGATGGCGTGCAGTACGTGTCTGTAATGGCGGGTTTGGGCGGCGCCTCGGGCTTGTTCAACTTCCCGGGGTGGGGTCCGATCAAGCCAGGCTTTGGCCGGATTCTCACCTTCAAACTGGGCGGTGCGACGGCGCTACGAGCGCCCAGTTTCGGCCACAAAGATCCCCCTGCGCCCGCTCTTGCCGCGAGCGATTCGCCCCAATTCATCCACGCAGGGAGTTTGCTTTACAGCGAATACTGCATGAGTTGTCACGGTGTGAGCGCAGTCGCCGGTTCACTGCCCGATCTTCGTTATGCGAGCAAGGAAACGCTCGAGAACTTCGAGAACATCGTTCTCCGCGGAACGCGCGCCTCACTCGGCATGCCATCATTCAAAACGCTTCTCGACGCCCGGCAAGTGCAAGCAATCCGCGCCTACATCATTTCGCGTGCTCGCGAATCGGCAACGCCCTCGAACACCGGGCATGAATAGTTTGGGACTATTTCCGCGCGGGCTCTGACACGGTTCCCTATAGCGGTCGCATCCGTTTCGGCAACTTGTCCATGTAACGCCCGTTTGTGAGATCTGGCCTGCAACCGGTACACGACCTGAGGTCCTCGTCGCCATTTGGACGTATCAATGACCCACAGATTCCTCTGACGAGCCGAAACGAAAGCATCTGCACCTTTTATCAGCTTCGGCGCGTAATAGTCGCGAATGGTTTTCAGTGCGGCCTCTGCGGCTAATTCGGCGATCTCTTCATGGGACATGGCATAAAGCATCTCCCGGTCATGATCGACGACGGGTTGGCCCAGAAAAAGCTTGAATGATGGCGGCCTTTGCGCTCAAACGTCTCGCGGTCTTCGTCTTTCATAGATCGATCCTCCTTGGCCGTCGCATTTGTAGCAGCGCTCGTAACTGGAATGACTGACGCCGACGGATGCATTCCAGCTACCTGTCCCTTTGCATCGCCGGCAGGTGATCCTGGCCTTTCCCTCGCGAGGCTCTTCTTGAGCGATACGACATCATTAATCAGCGGATTCTCGGGAACGGGATATGCCATACCGTAGTTTTCGTGGGCGCATCTGACCGCGTCCGGAATCAAAGAAATCTGTTCGATGGTGGCCGTAATCCCGGCTTCCTCGAAAGGGGATTCGATGCATTCTTGCCAGTAGCTCATGATCCGCCCCCCTTCACCTTCGCCAGCGCCGCACGCATAAAGGCGGTCTCCTGATGTCCCATCTGCACAAACCTAAGCACCAGTTCGAGAGCGGTGGCCAATTCAGCAATCGAACCAATCCTCCATCCTTTCGGCCATCTGGATGGCGTTCACGCCAAGTTTCTTGGCAGCCGAACCGAATGCGTTCACCGCCGCGTTGGTCAGGCGGGCATTGCCCTCCGACTCATGCGACCGATTGTTTGGCAGATCCCGCCGAAATGGACGATCCTGTCATGACCCGCGGATATCAAGAAGCAGGCGCGGCTCCAAGGGGTAGGCGTATGCTCGGCTCGCTCATAATCGTTCTCCAACGTTGCGACACTGCCGTTCTGCGCATGCGGCGTTATGCTGCTGCCCGGCTGCCCGGCGTGGACTTATGCCATGTTGACCGGCGTCGTCATGTCTTTCATCGCCGGTGTCCTTGGCGCCTGGGTCCTTCTGATGGAGATACTGAGATAGTCCTCGCCCTGTTCCCCGGCAGAGCTTGTCCGCACGATCCTCTTAGACCCAACGATCTCCAAGACATGATCGCGCAGCTGACTATAATGGAAACCATGGCCGAAACCCGAAATTTTTCCGCCGTGCTATCAGCGATCAAAGAGACTCCTACAACCCGCGCTGGGCATCAGGAGGCGCTCCATGCAGTTATCTCTGCTATAGCGGCCAATGATATGGAGGCTCTTGAGCGTTATTTCATTGAGGATGTCGAACTACACATACACGGATTTGCTCCGATAAACGGTTCCTGGGTCGGACGTTCCAACGTTATCGCCGCCGCCACCCGCAATTTTCAGAAACTCTCTCAGCAGGACCCGCGCATCGAGACGATGGTTGAGCAAGACGATAACATCGTCTGGCTGTTGCTCGAATCCGGCTACCTCAAGGAAAACGGCCAGCGTTATGAATTGCGCGGCGTGATTTGGTGGACCTTCCAAGGGACGCAGATACGGCGCATCGAAGAATTCATCTCGCCACTTCACTAGCTTAGCCGGGCATCTGAACGCATCAGCGTTTGGTGTCGAGATCCTCCGACAGCAGCCCCACCGTGTTTCCGGTTCATGCGGATGTTACAACAGACAAGCCGTTCCGCATCCACCTGGGCGCGATCACCGGCGGGCGCGTCAGGGCGAACTGGTACTATCCGCGCGATGGGCCGGCCAAATCCATAGGAACTTTCGCCAACCAAGGTGAGCGCGCATTCAACCCGCCCGGAGGGCCCCGCGAAGGCAACGACTGGGTATTGATAGTCGACGATGCTGCGAAGCGCTTCCCACAACCGGCCGAAAGTAACCGGCGGCCCTGGCCAGTGCACTTTGCGCCGGCGCGAAGACCTCAACCAAGTCTAAACCGGGCCGCTCGGCTCGTCCCGGCCTGGTATGTGACGTAATCAGTTGCCGTTACCGGGTGCTTTAATCAGCATGGCGAGCGAGCTTTTGGGCACCTTGGTCACTACGTCAAACTCGGGATCGACCAGCTCGGTTACTTCAATCTTCATCACGGCTCCTAGCAACAACGCGACCTCGCTGTCGCTCAGTCCGTAGTCGTGCTTGATCCACGTCGCAAGCTGCGCGGTCGACACCTTCAGAGCCTCCTGCAGTGAACCCGCCACCCCGAACGAGATGATGTAGTCCGAATCCTCCTCACGGACGCCTTGCGTCTGATAGCCCTTGATTACCTCGACGGAAAAATCGACTGCCATCGAGACTTCCAGTCCCGTTTGCGTTATCTCGCCGTCGGCCATAGCCGCGTGGCCATCGCCGAAACCGAAGAGCGCGCCCGGATGAAAGACGGGGAAGAACATCGTCGTGCCGGACACCGTGCCGTTATAGTCGAGATTGCCGCCGAACACGCCGAGGTGCGGCCCGGTCAGGGCCTCGAAGCCCGGAGGCGCGACGGAAATGCAGCCCAGCATCGGCTTCATCGTGACCTTAAAGTTCTTGAGCGCGGGCGTGGGCGCGGTGAGCACCGCGATGCCGGTCGCGTTGTCCAACTGGTATTCGCCGTTGAAGCCCGCGTCGTACTTCGCGGCGAGATTGTAAGCCGGCGTGACGCCGAACTGTTGAATTCTACTCCCCTGCCGAGCCGTCTTGCGGTTTGGCTCGATCTTGATCAGGTGGACCACCAGCGTGTCGCCCGGTAATGCCCCTTCCACGTAAATGGGCCCGATATTCGGGTTGCCGCCCAGAGCCACGCGCTTCAGGTTCTTATCGGTTCCCGCGGAATCGGGCGCCCAGGTGTGCACGATGTCGCCCGGGAATATGTGAATGCCCGGCTTGTTCCCGGCGTAGTAGTAAGCCTGAAAGGTGATGGGATCATAGTTGATCTCGCGCGGTTTGGCCGGCGGCGGCAGTTCGCGGGTCAGCTTCCATGTCACCTCTTGCGGCACGGGAGCGCGTGCGCCAGCCCCGCCGCGGCCGCCCCTGCGCCCCACACCGGCCATCGTTCCCCCGCCGCTGCCCTCATCACCGTCGATCTTGCCGGTGAGTGTGCCGGCATCGCGGCCCGCGGTATCTGTCAGCGCCAGTGACACGGTCGATCCCATGACCGTGCCCTTCACGATTTCAGTGCCCCATGCGCCGCTAACCGCATCGCCCGTCCGCGCAAGCACGACACGAATGTATAAGGGTTCCAGGAGCGTCGGGCTCGTCAGCTCGGCGACCCACTTACCAGCCACCTCGCCGCGGCCAACGCCGGGCACAAGAGCCGCAGTCATCACAATTGTTGCAATCCAGCGTGAAAGCACAGCCATCTCCTCGCCCGCAGGGGCCCATCAGAATTCAGTGATTTATACCACGCCGCGCTCTGCGTCTACAACCGGCATCAGCGCGCGGGGGCAACTCCGACTAAGTCACCCTGCCGGATTGACGAAGAGGCGCGGGACCGGCACGTGCACTTGATCGACAAACAGGCGACCGAGACACGGAAGAAATCGATAGGTTGAAACGAGCTTTATCTGCGGCCGTTGATCGCAATTCTTCAAGGCCGGCCGCGAGATGGTTGCCTCCCGCCTGGAGAGCGTGTAAACATCGTTGGTGAATCGACGAGGGTTCTGGCGGCAGCTTCGGAGGGCGACCTCTCATTGACGCTATGGCCGGGGCGTAGTTGCGCGAAGAGCGTTGCCGGGTGGCGCTCAAGAGAATGAAATCCGACGGTACCGAGGGCTCTCGGTTCGTCCTACACGCGGAGACCCGCATGCTAACCGACTTCCTCTACGCTGCGCGCACGTTGCGCGCGAGTCCAGCCTTCACAGTGTCTGGCGTACTAACGCTCGCACTGGGCATCGGGGCGGGAACCGCCATATTCAGCGTGGCCGACGCGGTATTGCTACGACCGCTGCCGTACAAAGATTCCGAGCGTCTGGTTTACGCTTGCACGGATCTCCGGAAGCGCAACGTGTCGGACTATCTTTGGTCAACCGCGGACCTCCTGGATTTGCGCGCGCGAGCCGCCGAAACGATTGAGGAAGCAGGCGGCGTCAACACGCAACGGGTAGTGATAGAGCATGACGACGGCCCTCCCGAGGAGTTAGCCCAAGCGACCGTGACTGCGAATTTTTTCCGTCTTCTGGGAACGCGCATCATTCTCGGCCGCGACTTTAATGAGAGCGACGCTCAACGGCAACCGCTGGCCGCCAACGGCGGTCCCGCGCCCGCGGCGCAGCGCCTGCCAACGTACGGCATCATCAGCTATGAGTACTTCGAGCGGCGGCTGGGAGGGAATCCGGCGATTCTCGGGCACTCGTTGATCAAGGGCGGGGCAGTTATTGTCGGCGTGACTCAGCCAGGGGTTGAGCTGCTATTTCGTCCCGACAAGAACGTCGAGCAGAAACCGGACCTGTGGGTCGCCGGCCGCACGGTGGCGGGAGAGCCGCGCATCATTCTAAGGTGGCGGGTGATCGCGCGGCTGCGTCCCGGCGCTTCGCTCGAACGCGCGCAGGCGCAGGCAGACGCGGCGGCGGCAGCCAGTCGCGCGGTGACACCCACCTACCAGGGCGCCGACCTGCATTTCCGGCTGGAGCCAATGCGAGCCTATCTTGCCGCGCAAGCCAAGCCCGCAGTTCTAGCGTTGATGGGGGCCGCGTTATTCCTGCTGCTCATCGCATGCTCGAATGTAGCGAATCTGTTCCTGGTGCGCGCTTCCTTGCGCACGCGCGACATTGCTGTGCGCACGGCCATGGGCGCAAGCTGGTGGCGGCTGGGGCGTCAGATGCTGGCCGAAGCGTTGCTGGTGGGCGGGCTAGGATCGTCGCTGGGATTCGCGTTGGCATGGGCCGGAGTCCGCGATCTGCTTTCGATCGCGCCGGCCAACCTGCCGCGGCGGGACGCGATTGCGATCAACCCGGCAGCGCTGGCATTCAGCATTGCGGCGGGGTTGGGAGCGGCGTTGGTCTTCGCGCTGGCTCCCTCTTGGGGGGCGCGACGTCCCGATTTAGCGCAGGTACTACGCGCGGGCGGGAGAACCGGCGCGCTCGCGGGAGGATCGCTGGCTCGAAACGCAGTGGTGGTGGCGGAAGTGGCGCTGTGTTTCGTGCTGCTGGTGGGCTCGGGCCTGATGTTCCGCAGCTTTCTCGCCCTGCGGCGCATCGACCCCGGCTTTGATTCGAGGGGCATACTCACTGTGCGCGCGACGGGAGGCCGGCAGGGAGCAAGTACGGAAGAGCGCGCCGCCATTGTGCGTCAGATGCACGATGCTCTCGCGTCGATTCCTGGTGTGGAAAGCGTTACGGCGGCCGACGTGCTGCCCCTGACAGGTACGTATATTCCGTATCGTTGGGGGGCCGCCGATGCGCAGAGCGATGAGAGCAGATATCAGTCGTTCGACGTTGAGACCGTGCTGCCGGGGTATTTCCAAACAATGCGGACGCCGATCGTCGCGGGCCGAGAGTTCGACGAATCGGACAATCACCCGCGGCTCAACCGCATCATTGTGGATGAGATGCTTGCCGCCAAAGCGTTTCCTGGCGGTAACGCGGTCGGTCAGCGAATCCTAAGCCGATTCTTCAGCGTCACGCCGGAATGGTATGAGATCATCGGCGTCGCGGCGCACCAGCGAGTCACATCGCTCGCGGATACGGGACGTGAGCAGGGCTATCTTCCCGACGGTTTCTGGGGGCATCAAGCAGTGGTTCATTGGGCTTTGCGCACACGCGGAGAGCCGGCCGCTTACGCGGATGCCGTACGCGCGACCTTGAACCGGTTCGATCGTACGCTGCTTGTGAGCAAGGTCGAAACGATGGATGCGGTGTTGGAACGCGCGCAGACCGGCACGCGTTTTTCGCTACTGCTGATTGCGGTGTTTGCGGCAATTGCCGCGCTGCTGGCCGGAGTTGGGTTATATGGAGTGCTCTCGACGGTGGTGCGCCAGAGAACGGCGGAAATCGGCGTACGCGCGGCTCTGGGGGCAGCGCCCCGCAGCATTTTCGGACTGATGATCGGATACGGGCTGCGCCTTAGCGTCGCAGGGATTGCCGTCGGCTTTACCGCAGCGGTGCTATTAACCCGCGCGCTGACGTCGATGCTGGTCGGAATCACGCCGACAGACCCTCTGACGTTCTCCGGCATGGCCGTCTTCTTTCTTCTGATCGCAGCCCTAGCGACGTGGATTCCGGCGTATCGGGCGGCAGCGCTCGATCCGCTATCGGCGCTGCGGGAAGAGTAGCAGGCGGCAAGTGCTGATATCAGGAACCCTCGTTGGCGCTTCGGGGAGATTAGCGCCGGTCTGGAGCGCCATGAAGCTGGATCTGAGCGTCGCGCTGAAGAGCGGCGGCCGCAGCGAACACGATGGCGCCGGCCTGCGCGGCATCCGAACACGAGAAGAGACGCTCGCTAAAGGTTCAATAACCTTTCCAGAATCTCGATTTGCCGTTCCGCCTTATCTGCAGCCTCCTTGCCAACCGCCAAGTCTCCGTGGTCCAACGCCTCTCGGGCGCTGTGCAGATTACTATCCATCAGGCTCTCAGGCTGTGTAAACTTCGCGCTGGGGCCGAGTCCCATGGCCTGCTGCGATTGCTTGAGACGCTCCAAAATATCGTGGATCACACTGGCGCGCGAGTTCAGCTTCGCAAGATCCTCGCGAGCTTGCATCAATTCCTCGCGGCTCGGCGCCGCAGGCGATGGCGATTCCTGCAAAGGCGGCGTTTCCAACTTTCGGATTGCGCCCGGCAAGGGACTTCGGTCCCCTGATAATGCAAATGCCGCCCAATAATAAGGATGGCCGTGCTTGCCGTCGGTCAGCAGACGCAGTTGTGCGCGTTGCAGCGCGACGTCCTTCGGAGCTCCGCCCGCCAGTTCGCCGTAGAAGCTCTTCATCAACTCCTCCGTGGCCTCGTCGTTCACCTTCCAGAGGCTGAGCACCTGCGCTCGAGCGCCTGCAATAGCGAATGCCCGGCGCAGCCCATACACACCGTCAGCAATCACTGGCTCGCCCACACCCGTGTCGCAGGCGGAAAGCACCACCAAATCCGTGCCTTCCAGATCCAGGTCCGAAGCTTCCGTGGCGGTAAGAACGCCATTTTCCTGGGGGCTTCCTCCGGTGTTCGCGCCCGCCAGAGCGATCCCGCTTTTCAGCATCGGATCGTCGATGTACTTATAGTTGCGCTCCAGAGGCGCGAGCTTCACTCCGCGGGACTGCGAGATCGTCGAAACGCCATCGCTATTCAGGAAGAAGCCATGGGTCGCCAAGTGGAGAATCCGCGGTCCGTGCAGGCTCTTCACCGCCTCTTCGGTGGCGTCGCTGCCAGCGAGCAGCGTCGATTGGGGCAAGAGCTCATGTACCGCCTTCCCTTCCTCCAACGCGGCGGGCAGATCGCCGAACATACCGGCTAAGCTTCCGGCTCCGCTGTTGGCGTCCGGAGCAGCGGCGCCGAATGCGGGATCGGCGACCACCACATCGTTTTGCCGTGAAGCCACATGCGACGGTACTCGCACCAGGTCACGACCGGAGGTTACGTAGCTCAGACTCCATCGCTCTCCGGCGTACTTGCCGTCGGCGTCGGACAAAGCGGCGAAGGGCAGCAAGGTGAGCTCACCGTCGGGTGACAGAATCAGCTCCGTCTGCTTGGCGATCAGAGGATAGAGCGGTTCCAGCAGCCGTTTCTCCAGCCCGCGTCCCAGCAACTGAATCTTGTCCGGCGCAGCATTGCTGGTGATGGCGCTACGAAATTCACTAACCTGTTGCTCAATCTCTTCGGCTGGGCCGTTATCCACCGCTAAGACACGGCCATCCTGAGCGATCGCGTAGCAGAAGTAGCGCGGTTTCGAGGCGGCGCCGTTGGGCCCGGTCGGACGTACGCGCACCCAATCCGCCAACACAGAGCCAATGGGCAGCGCCGCCAGGACGGCCGCCAGCCGGGGGACGGGTGTAACCACGTGGACCTCTGGATTTCGCGAGCGCAACGTCCCGGACAGCTGGCGCTCCATTTCCCGGCTCACTTCGAAGTGTAGCCATGCTTCCTTTGACTGCCGCTGCGAAAACCAGAATGTACTGGTTTGCGATCGCAGACGGCGCAGCTGATTGGCCAGGGGCCTGTCATCTGGCGGCCAGTCTTTCAGCACTGCACTTTCGTTCGCCAAGGTGTCGAGCAGCAATCCCTTTCGAAACAAAACCGACCGGAGAGCAAGTTGGGCCGCTTCCGGACTGTCTGGGAGCGCGCCCATTTGTAGCGTAAGGATAGAGTCCAGGGTGTCGACTTGACGCTTTAGGAATTCTGCCTTTTGCTCCGGGGAACCCATAGCCAAAGTCTTGGGCGTTTCTATTTCCCGAATCTCCGTCGCCTTGGTGAAGGCCTGAAGAGCCGCCTTTGCATCGCCGGCTAACCAGCTCATCAATGCGAGATTCTCCAACGAGTCTGCAAGCAGCGCTGAACCGGGCTGCCGGGCTTCGCGAATGGCGACTGCTTCCGCAAAATCTCTCGTGGCGCCCGTATAGTCGCCTGCGTGCTTTTTCACTAGCGCAGTGTTACTCAACACACTGGCCAGTTTTAGCGAATCCGGCTCCAACCGGCGCACCACTTGTAGCGCAGAATCTAAGTGGCCTCGCGCCTCGGCGTCGCGGCCCCGGACTAGATCCTGATGCCCCAGATTGGAATACAGAGTGGCAAGCTGTAACTCATCCGCGTTTCCTGGCTTTTTCGCGATAGCCAACGCACGCTCCAGGAAATCGGAAGCGGCGCCGGCATTGTTCATGTCTTCATAAAGAGTGGCAAGGTTGTTCAAGGGCCAAATCAAAGAACGGTCGCTCGTCCCGCTTTTCGCCTCCCTCAATTCCAAGGCTTTCTTGAGCAGCAACTCGCCGTCCAGGTAGCGGCCCAAGCCCCGATATGTATCGCCAAGATTCTCCATTGAAAGAATAATTGAGGAGCTGCCGGCAGGCAGGATTTTCTCGCGAATGGCCAAACTCCGGCCTAACAGCGGTTCCGCGCGGATAAAATCCTCCCGGTCGCGATACACCAGTCCTAAAATGTTGCAGGCGCGCGCCACCTCCTCACTTTCGGGACCAAGCATCCTGGTATCGATTTGTAGCGCGTGCGTCAGGGCCGTCTCCGCGCGGTCCGTTTTTCCCAGTTCGCGATACACGGCCCCAAGGTTGATCAAGGCCTCCGCAACAGGCGCGCTGTCTTTTCCGCTGGCTTGTTCGGTGAGCGTTACCACCTGCTCCGCGAGCGGCGCGGCCTCCCTATAGTTGCCTTGCGCAAACAGTTGCCCGGCCCTATTTTGTAACTGCTGCAATTCGCCGCTGCCCGCGGGCTGCGCCCACAAAATCACCGGGAGCGCCAACAACGCCGCTCCCCGCAAGAGCCTTTGCATAAAGATCTTCCCTCTGGGACTTGCCAGTGTGCCAGTCTACCACGCCGGTCCGGCTGACACTCGCCCTCACCCAGTTACCACTTGTCTCGGTAAACGATAACTCAGAACGTACCTCGCCTCGCAAGTGATCTGCCTTCCAGAAGTCATCCGATGCCGGCGCCTTCCAGTGGAGGATCGATCGGCTTGCCCGGTAGGATGTCTCATTTTTGGCCCAGTCCCCGCCCACACTAAGCCCGGATTCGCAGCCATGTTCGACATAGCTAAGCGCGACGCTGTGACAACTGATGCCGTACGGCACGAAACAGCTTATCGAGTCCTCCCTCTTCATAAAGATTGATATAGCGCCACCTTCTTAGGCGGACAGGTACTTCACAAATCGTCAAGGCGAACGGGAATTATGAAAACAGTACCATCAGGCTCTCATAGGCGATGTCCAAGGCGCAGCGCATCTCTTTCTGGACAAAGCGTCTTTCGAAATGAAGGAGTGTGAGAAGCATGCAAGTACGATGAAGCCATCAGATACAGCCTTCTCTATCTCGATTCTCCAGTCCTGGCCGCCGATTAGGTCAACCTCGTCGAACCACGTCTCAGTAACATTGACGAGTAGACGATTGTGGAGTTCTCGAACTGTTGCTTTGCCGTTTGAAGAGTGACAGAGAAATACCTTTTGGGCGCGATTCGCCCGCTTATTTGCGGGAACGTCTGGTGGCTTAGTTTTGCGGTGAGCAACCTTGCCCTCCAACGACGATGTGCTTTATGCCTGACTGGGTCTTTATATCCCAATGCGGGCCGATGTTTTCGTAGCTCACCAAGGCTATGGTAAGCATCTACGTCGAGCTGATATGACGTTCTAAAATATAGAATCTGACACTGCTGTCCAAAACAGCGCGGCGTAGCCGTGAGGTTCGGTGAAAGCAAAGGCCTTGAAGTGGCCGAAATGAGTTTTTCAGAAGGAGGTCTCCTTTTTTGCTGAGGCAGGCTGTCCCAATCACGTCAGCCACAGGGCAAGTTGCTGGGAGTCGG
>DATAUH010000022.1:0-5491 GCA_036268375.1 Bryobacteraceae bacterium
TCGCAACAGCATGGAACTGACGCGGATCGGCTTGAGCGAAAACCTGCGCGGCAAAATCGAAGGCAATCCAAATCTCAAAATCGAAGCGACGGTCGATTTCGATTTCGATGGCGCAGGCAATCTGATCAGCCCGTTTTCTCCTGTCGAAGAGACTGCCGGAATGCACTAAGCCTGGCACAGCGGAATCACCAACCGAGTAAACAGCGTCGTGCCTTCTATCTCAAAATCCGCTTTCATCGGCGTTGATCTACGGCCAGTTTTGTTCTGAAATTCTTGCCGAATAAGAATGTGAGCCGCGGGTGAACGCCGATCAACGCGGATAAGATAATTTAACGCCGCGCTTCAAAAAACCGCTTCAGCAACTCGACGCATTCCACCGCCAGCACGCCTTCGCTCACATCCACCGCGTGATTCAAGATAGGCGAATCGGCAATCTGAAATTTGCTGCGAACCCCTCCAAACCGCAAATCCCGCGCCCCAAAAACCAGCCGTTTCACGCGGGCATTCACCAGCGCGCCCGCGCACATTACGCAGGGCTCGAGCGTGCAATAGAGCGTAGCGCCAGTCAACCTGTAGTTGCCGATGCGAGTCGCGGCCTCTCGCAAGGCGAGAACTTCGGCGTGCGCAGTAGGGTCGTTGCGCGCGATCGATGCATTGGCGCCTCGGCCCACGATTTCGCCGTCGACCGCCACCACCGCGCCCACCGGAGCTTCACCCGCTTCCTCGGCGGCCCGCGCCTGGGCCAGCGCTTCGCGCATGCACTGTTCATCCCAATTCGCGTCGGCTGGCTGGCGGGGCACTCGCTATAATCCTAGCGTGGCTGAACTTGAAATACATACCGAACATGAACACAAGTCCGATCCGATCGGGCAAAAAGTAGGCGTGCTGGCCGCTGTATTGGCGGTTGCGCTTGCCGTCGTGACCATCGCGTCGCATCGGACTCATACAGCGGCCATCATGCACAAATCCACGTCCAACGATTCCTGGGCCCACTATCAGGCAACGCGCGTGAAGTATCACAACCTGGAATTGGGACAGAGCCTGGTCAAGATCTTCGGCGATAAAAGCGCGCCCGCGGCGCAGATGCTTGCCGATAGCGCCGCGCAGATGAAAAAGTACGACGATCAGGCGAAGCAGATTCAGGAGGCGGCCGACCGCGACGATCATGCAGCCGAAGCAGACGAAGCGCGCGCGTTGCGTTACGATCTCGGCGAAGGGCTGCTCGAAATCGGGCTTGTCGTAAGTTCGATGTACTTCATCTCGCGCAAGGGCTTCTTCCCCATCATGGGAATCGTCGCCGGACTTCTTGGCATCGCTATCGCCGCTTCGGGATTAATCATGTAACCCTTGCGATCACAGATGAATGATGCCGCGTTGAATCGCAGCCGTCGCAGCTTGCGTCCGGTCCTGCACGCCGAGCTTGCTCAGTATGCTCTTCACGTGGTTCTTCACCGTGTGTTCCGCGATGGTCAACGCGTACGCGATCTGTTTGTTCGCCAGACCTTGCACAATCAACTCCAGCACCTGAATTTCGCGCGCGCTCAGGTCCTGCCGCGGCATCTGCGCGGCCAGTGCGGCCGCGACCGCCGCCGGAAGATATGTCTGCCCCGCATACACGGCGTGAATCGCTTTCAGCAACTCGTCATGCAGTACGTCCTTCGTCAAATATGCCTGGACGCCCGCGGCAAGCGCACGGCGAATGTCTTCGTCGCCGCCATATGTGGTGAGCGCGATCATGCGCGCATTGGGAAATTCGGAGCGAATCTGCTGCGCCGCTTCGACTCCACCCATGCCCGGCATACGCAAATCGAGCAGTGTGACATCCGGCAGATGCTTGCGGTACAGTTCGACCGCCTGTTGGCCGTTGGAGGCTTCGGCGATCACCACCATATCCGGTTGAAGATTGACGATCGTGGTCACTCCCACGCGCGCCACCAGGTGATCTTCAGCGACTAGAATTCGAATTTGCGGCATAGCTCCATTCATTAGTTACGGCAAGGGCGCCGTTACCTCTACTTCCGTACCTTCTCCAGGATGGCTGGAGAGTTTCAGCTCTCCGCCTAACCGTTCCGCGCGCTCGCGCATGCCAATCAGGCCAAAATGGCCGCCCCTCGCGTTGAATACGCCATTTTCATCGAAGCCGTGGCCGTCATCCACAATGCGGAGATAAAGTTTGCGCGCTTCCAAATGCAGCTTGATCCAGATTTTCTTGGCGCCCGCGTGTTTGACGACGTTCGTCACAGCCTCCTGCGCGATGCGCAGCAGGTGCTGCTCCATTTCCTGCGGAAGCTCGCGAGCCGGACCGCTGACATCAACTTTGATTTCCACTCCCGCGCCCGCCGTCCAGATGCGCATACCTGCTTCGAGCGCCGCCGCCAGATCCTGGCCTTCGAGCACAGACGCGCGCAGATCCATCACCGAACGCCGCGCCTCTGTCAGGCTATGACGAGCCATGCGCCGCGCCATATCCAGATGTTTACGTGCAGGAGCGGGGTCTTCCGGCATGCACATCGCCACCGCATCAAGCTGCGAGGAGATGCCAACGAAGCCCTGCGCCAGAGTATCGTGAATTTCGCGCGCCAATCGCGCTCTCTCGTCCAAAACAGCCGCGAAACGCGCGCGCACCTGTCCCAGGCGCATCTGATAGCCAGCGAAGACGGAGGCCATTATCAGCAGGACGCAGGCCAGCCGGAACCAAAGCGTTTCATAGAACTGCGGCAGCACAACAAACGCGTACGAAGCTTCCGTCGCAGGCCCGCCCGGCAGTTCCGCCCGCACGCGAAAGGTATAGCTTCCGTGACTCAGGCTGTTGTAGTTCTGCACGCGTCGCGTACCGGCCTGCATCCAGTCAGCCTCCAGCCCTTCCAGGCGATAGGAGTAGCGCACCAGCTCGGGATCGCTCAAGTGAATGGCGGTGTAGCGGAACTGCACGCGTCCACCGCCCGGCTGCAGCCTGCCTGCGCGGGTCAAGTCCACCGCTTTTCCATCCGCTATCATGTCCGCGAGATGAATTTGCGGAGTGAACCGGACGCGCGTGTGTGTGCGTGGATCGAACATGGCCAGTCCGCGGCTGGTGGTGAACCAAAGCCGGCCATCGGAACTGCGCGTTCCGCCTCCGCCCGCGGGATATGCGGGCGCGCACTGCGCACTACGAAGACCGTCCTCTACGCCATAATTCAACGGGATTAGAAGCTTTCGTCTTCCTTCAGAAAACTCGTGCAGCTGGTCTTTTGCGATGCGGCAAATGCCCCGCGTTGTAGCTAGCCAAAGCGAGACGCCGTCGTCTTCAATTTTGGCGATGTTGTCGCTCAGAAGGCCGTCTCTTTGGCGATAACTCACGATGCGGCCGTTCTTAAACGCGTTCAGGCCGCCATCGAATGTGGCGATCCACAGCGTGCCGTCAGGGTCTTGATACAGGGAGCGTATCTGGTCGCTTGATAATCCATCCGCCGTCGTGTAAATGCGCCGCGAATCGCCATCGATGCGCCACAACCCCTTGCCATACGTGCCTGCCCACAAAGCGCCGTCTACGCCGACGCAAAGCGTGATCGGAATATTGTTCAACACCGGCGGCGAGGTAATCACATCGCGAAAGCCGCCGTCTTCGAAACGCTGCAGGCCGGTGCTGTCGGCTACCCAGATGCGCCCCGCCGAATCCTCCAGCGCATCAAATACTGCGTAGCGGGCCAGCGGATCTCCGGGGACGAAATGCTGGAATCGCCCATTCGAAAAACGCACCAGACCACCGCGCGTACCGATCAGCAGATCGCCGGACTTGGTCTCTCGGATCGAAAAGATCTCGTTGTTCAACAGAACATCGTGGGTGGTGAATATCTTTCGCTCCGAACCCGAGATCATCATCAAACCGGCTTCGTGAAAGCCCACCCACATGCGGCCCAAATGGTCTTGAAATGCCACATTGGGTTCATCGCTGGGATAACCTTCGCTCGTGCCGTAAATCGTGAATACGTCGTCGCGAAACTCCGTCAGGCCGTCGTTCGAACCCATCCACAGATCGCCTTCACGATCCTCAAACAGGCATCGAACCTGTTGCGGGCCCGGCGGCGGCGTGGCGAATCGATCGCCTTCCAACCGCGCCAGACCTCCGTTGGTGCCGGCCCAAACCGAACCATCGTGATCGATCAGAATGGCGCGAAGAAATGCGTCCGGTAGCCCGTCCCGTTCACGATACCAGCGCAGTTCGCCTGTGGTGGACCGCTCCAGGACGCCCTTGCTGCCGCCGACCCACAAATGATTCGCCGAGTCGAATGCAAGCCCCGTGATCAGATCGCTATGCAGTTCCGCCGCTCCCAGCACCGGCGTGAATTTGTCATTGGAAAACGTCCCGATGGTATTAATTCCCGCAACCCAAAGATGACCTTCTCGATCCTGCGTAATGGTGCGGAAAGAAGTGAGGGGAAAGCGTGCGCCCGGCTCGAAATTGGTGAATTTGCCATTGGCAAACCGGCTCAGATCCACCCCGTCGATGATCCAGAGCGCGCCCTCGTGATCCATGAACAACGTCGTGATCGCGTTATCCGCCAAGCCCTGTTGACGCGTGTAAGTTTCAAAATGCTTATTACAATATTTCGCCAGACCGTCGGCCGTTCCAATCCAAAGACAGCCGTTCTTGGCAGCCGCAAGAGCGGTAACGGAGTTCGACGGCAACTCACCCTTACCTTTATTGAAAAACGTGAAGTCGTAGCCGTCAAAGCGGGCCAGACCATCGTCGGTGCCTAACCACAAGTACCCGTCGCTTGTCTGGGCGATGGCTCGGATGGTGTCTTGCGGGAGTCCCTGCTGCTGAGTCCAAACCGTGCGGGTATATTGGGTGAGGCTCTTGTGGAGATCGAGCGCAAATGCGCCGGGAACGCACGCAAAGAGCGCAATGGCAATCCAAGGCCTGCTATTCACGTTCTATCTTCAGTATATCGCCCAAGGTACAAAGTAAGTCGTGTAACGAAGTTCAATGCTTTGGCCGCGGCACGTTCCTAAATGCTGGGCGGGCGCGACCAGCGAGGATTTAGCGCGCCCGAGACGCGCCAGCCGGGCCTGATATGATCTCGAAATGCAGAGCAAAGCCGCGACTGTGGAAGCCTACCTCCAGTCATTGCCAGCGGATCGCCGTGCAGCCATCGGCGCGGTTCGCGATGTAATCCTCAAGAATCTCGACGGATCGTATGAGGAAGGCATGCAATATGGAGCGATCGGCTTTTACGTACCCCACCGCGTATACCCGAAAGGCTATCACTGCGACCCCAAGCAACCGCTGCCTTTCGCCGCGCTTGCCTCGCAAAAAAATTACATGTCCCTTTATTTAATGTCTGTCTATTGCGGATGCGTGGACGACAGTCCGGCGAATCAGCATGCGCGCTGGTTTCGCGAAGCCTGGGCACGAACTGGAAAGAAGCTCAACATGGGCAAGGCTTGCATCCGATTCAAGAAAATCGAGGACCTTCCACTGGATTTGATCGGCGAAGCAATCAGGCGC
>DATAUH010000023.1:0-19815 GCA_036268375.1 Bryobacteraceae bacterium
CTTCGATAAATCGAAAATAATTCCCTGGATCGCACTCCGCAATACCGTGGGAGTGCTGATCCCTCTGGCGGCTGGCGCTGTGCTCCATCAGCCCGCCGCCGGCGCTATCATCGCCACCGGCGCTCTCAACGTCTCCTATTCGGATAGCCAGCAGCCTTACCGCCAGCGCGCGCGCCGTATGCTCACGGCCACCTGCTGCGTCTCGCTGGCCGTGGCCGCGGGAGGTCTTCTCGCCACTCAACATCTATCGTTCGTCGCGCTCACCGCTCTGGCTGCATTCGCCACGGGAATGATGGGCGCGGTAAATCAAACCGCCGCCGATCTCGGCGTCACCACGCTGGCGACTATGATCGTCTTCGCGGCGCAGGCCATGACGCCCACCATCGCACTCGAATCGGGCTTGATCGCTTTAGGCGGCGGCTTGCTGCAGACGTTGCTGGCGGTGGCATCGTGGACAGTCGGCCGCTACTCGCCCGAACAGCGCGCTCTGTCTACGTTCTATGGCGCACTCGCCCGCGGCGCCTCCTGGGGCGCGGACGCGCTGGCCTCTCCTGATATTGCGCCGGCGGCAAGCACCGAAAGCACGGAAGCGCAGCGAGCGCTCGAGACTCTAAACGGTGATTCGTCGGTCGAAGCGGAACGCTATCTCACGCTTCTGAACCAGGCCGAGCGCATACGGCTTTCACTCCTCGCGATCGCCCGACTGCGGGTGCGACTTTCACGAGAGGCCGACGGCGCAAACGAAACTGCGGCGCTCGATGAAGCCTTGGCCGCATCTTCCCGGGCTTTAGGAACCATCAGCGAAGCGCTTCGGCCAAGCTCCGGCAAAACGATGAGCGGCGAACCCGCCGCCGAAGCATCCAAGCTGGACGCCGCAGCCGAACAACTGCGCGCATCGGGGCGGGCCATCGCGGGCGACGCCCGTTGGCAATTGAATGCTCTTGCCGGGCAGTTGCGCGCGGCATCGGAACTCGCATTCCATTCCACTGCGGCGGGCCGTCTGGCCTTCGAGGCCGCTGAGGCCGCGGCTCCCCGTCCTTTACGTTTAGGCAGTGCCCTGGCCCGTATACGCGCCAATCTGAACCTGGATTCCGCCGTGTTTCGCCATGCCATCCGCATGGCTGCGTGCGTCGCGCTGGGCGAAGCCATTAACCGCGTCACGGGTGTGCGGCGCGGTTATTGGCTGCCGATGACCGTCGCGATCATTCTGCGCCCCGATTTCACCGCTACGTTTGCACGCGGTCTGCTGCGCTTGGCTGGAACACTGGTTGGACTCGTCACCGCCACCGCAATCACCCATTTCCTGCAGCCCTCGCCCGGGATCGAAATTCTTCTGGTTGGCGCCTTCGTTTACCTGATGCGCTGCTTTGGGCCGGCGAACTACGGCATTTTCGTCACCGCCCTCACCGGCCTGGTGGTGTTCCTGATCGCGATTACGGGCGTGCCGCCCGGCCCCGCCATGCTTGCCCGCGGCGCCAATACGCTTGTGGGCGGCGTCATCGCTTTGCTTGCGTACGCGGTCTGGCCCACGTGGGAACGGAGGCTGATGCCAGAGAGCATGGCCTCCCTGCTGGAGGCGTACGGCTGCTATTTTGAAGCCATTCGCAACGCGTATCTGAATCCCGGTCCTGAAGCCCAACTGCGGCTCGATCGAGCGCGGGTGGCCGCGCGCCTGGCGCGTTCGAATACCGAAGCGTCCGTTACACGCCTGCTCGCAGAGCCCCGCGCAACCGAAGCGCGTTTCGCAGTTTTCGGCAAGCTGCTGGCCGATTCACACCGTTTCGTGCTGGCCGAGATGTCTCTCGAAGCGGGCATCGCACGCAGCGCTCCGGCTCCTGTGCGCGCCGCGTTTCTTACTTTCTCGGACGGCGTCATCTCCACATTGAAACAGTTGGCCGCGGCTCTACGCGGCGCCCCTCTCGACCGCGGCGCGCTACCCGATCTGCGAGAACTCCACACCGAACTCGTGCGCGCCGGGGACCCGCACTTCGGCCGCCACGCACTGGTGAACGCCGAAACAGACCGCCTTGTGAACAGCCTGAATACCATCACGGGTCTGGTCGCCGGAGTCTCCGCATGATCAAACTCGACAGCTTCCTCAGTTACACGGAATCGCATCGCGGAGTCGTATTCCTCGCGGCCGCCGGCGTAACGTTACTCATCGCTTGGATCGATTGGCTGCTGTTCGATGTCTCCATCGGCTTTCTCTACCTGGTACCGATTCTCTTGTCCGCCCCCGCCATGAACAATTGGCAGATCGCCGGTTTCGCGGGCGTCTGCGGTTTTTTGACCGAGGCGCTGGACCCTTCGCAGGGCGCGACGGGCAAGACCGGTCTGGCTTTGCTGGAGCAGATGAATCCGTTCCACTGGGTGCCGGGTACAACTGGACGTTTGGTGGTCGCCGTTGCCGCCTTCGCTATGACAGGATTTTTCGCGGCGGAACTCAATCACCGGCGCCGTATGCTTGCGGAACACCTGAAGGAGCGCGAAAAACAGATTCTGTTTCGCCAGGAAATGGAGCGCCGCCTCCGCATCCTGATCGAAACCAGTCCGCTCGCCATTCTTACAGTCAACAATCGCGGTGAAGTGGATCTGGCCAACGAATCTGCGCGCCTTCTTCTCGGCTTCGAAAACGAGCCGCTGCAGGGCCAGCCGGTGGAGCGCTATCTGCCGCTTCTGGGGCGCATGCTCCACCGCGGCAATAACATTCGCACCAACGTCGAATTCCGCGGGCAGCGCCGCAACGGTGAAATCTTCCTCGCCAGCGTCTGGCTTTCCACATACGAAACCTCCGAAGGCTCCAGCCTCGCGGCGGTCGTATGGGACGCGTCGGAGAGTCTGCGAGACCGCGAGGGAGCGGGGCTCGATTCGATGATGGCTACCTCGCGCGTCCTGGTGGGCGCGCTCTCGCACGAGATTCGCAATCTGGCGTCGGCTGCCGCTTCGGCGCACGCGTCTCTCGGCGCAGAGGCCGCCCCTAGCGAAAATTATCACGCGCTTGGCACACTGATTCGCGGGCTAGAGAAGATCGCCTCCGCCGGTCTGCAGATGGCGTCCGGGCGCGAACACGTGGTCGCCGATCTCGCCATGCTGCTCGACGAAACCCGCATCGTCATAGAGCCCGCCCTGCGCGAAGCGGACATCACACTCGAGTGGGAGCTCGAAGGCCCACTGCCCGTGGTCCAAGGCGACCATCACAGCTTGCTGCAAGCTTTCCTAAATCTAGTGCGAAATAGCCAGCAGGCAATGGAGGGGCGCCAGAAGCGCTGCCTGCGCGTGCTGGCGAAAGTCGAAAACGACCTCGCGACCGTCCGCTTCTACGATACCGGACCCGGCGTGGCCCACCCGGAAGAGCTCTTCCGGCCTTTTCAACCGAGCTCATCACATACCGGCTTGGGGCTTTACATCACCCGCGCGATAGTACGGTCGCACGGCGGCGGACTCAGGTATGAACCTCAGGCAGACGGGAGTTGCTTTATAGTGGAGCTTTGGCCCGTGGAGAATACGGCGGAATAATGGAAACAGTACTAACTGAAACATCGGCGCAGACGATTCGACTTTTGTTGATCGACGACCACGCGCTATTTCGCGAAAGCATGGGACGCGTGCTCGGCGCGGAAGAGGGATTCGAAATTGAACATTGCGGCAGCATCCGCGAAGCTCTTGCGATGCTGTCGACTCATCACTTCGATGTAGTCCTGCTGGATCACGATCTGGGCAATGAGCGCGCTTCGCATTTCCTTCCGGCGGCGCGGCAAAGCGGTTATGAAGGCCGCGTCCTCGTCGTTACGGCTTGGGTGAGCGATACCGAAGCGCGGCGGCTGCTCCGCCAGGGCGTAGCGGGAATTTTTCTCAAGAAGGCGCCGCTCAGCGAATTGAGCGAGAGCATCCGCGTGGTCGCGGCGGGTGGCTCCTGGATGGACAGCTCCTTTGGCGCAACGACTAGCGAGCCGGAACGCGGCGCCTCCAGTTCGGCGCTCACGGACCGGCAACGCCGCGTGCTTCGCTTCGTATTGGAAGGGCTTTCGAACAAAGAGATCGCGTGGCGGCTGCAGATTTCCGAAAGCTATGTGAAGGCAATTCTGCAGAGCCTCTTCCAAAAGACGGGCGTGCGAACGCGCGGCCAGTTGGTGCGCGTTGCGTTCGAGCAATACGAAGACCAGTTGTAACTTCGTGTGCCCAAAAGATAACCGGCCCTCCCCGGATCAGTGCGGTACCGTAGCGCATAACACGACCGGCGCCTCAGAGCTGGTCGACCGAGGCATAGGGGTGAGTGTCGCTGTCGCTCAACGGGCAATCATCGCCAGACTGCGTGCGTGGGACCATACCGCGCACGCACAAATCGATCTCGATCCCGGAGCCACCGTTTCCAACTACGAAATCAAGCGGCATTCCCAAGTTGAAATCGATCAAGGCGCGGAGCCATATGTAATGCGTTTCACGTCCGGCGGCCGCCCGTATTCGTGCGCACTCGCAGCCTTCCAGGCGCGCACGGAGCCAATCGCCGATGCGCCCGCAGAGACATAATTAGATGTGCGCACTCTCAGCGGACTTATTCCCGACATCTTAGAAAAGCTGCATATTGAACCGGTGAACTCCGGCGCCTGTTACGGAGATTGGATCGCCGATCCCGGCGGCGGCGAACTCGACTCGCGCAATCCATCGAATGACGAGTTGCTTGCCAAAGTGAAGCAGGCCAACATTGCCGATTATGAATGCGTAATGCAGCACGCCACCGAGGCCTTTCTGGAATGGCGTGTGATTCCCGCGCCACGCCGGGGTGAGATCGTGCGCGAAATTGCGAACGAACTGCGCCTGCATCAGCGCGACCTCGGCGCTTTGGTATCGCTCGAGATGGGCAAGATTCTCCCCGAAGGATTAGGCGAAGTGCAGGAGATGATCGACATCGCCGATTTCGCAGTTGGACTCTCGCGCCAACTCTACGGCCTTTCCATGCACAGCGAACGCCCCGGCCATCGCATGTATGAGCAGTGGCATCCGATGGGCGTCGTCGGCGTCATCAGCGCCTTCAATTTTCCCGTTGCCGTTTGGGCCTGGAACGCGATGATCGCGGCCGTTTGCGGCGATTGCGTCGTCTGGCGGCCGTCCTCGGAGACGCCGCTCACCGCGATCGCGGTTCAGAAGATCTGCAACCGCGTCATGGAACGCCACAATCTGAAAGGCATCTTCAACCTGGTGATCGGACCCAGCAATCCGATTGGCGAAGCGGTCGTGAACGATCGCCGGATCCCGCTGGTCAGCTTCACCGGCTCTACGGAAGTCGGCCGCAAAGTATCCGAAACCGTCGCCCGGCGTCTTGGGCGGACGATCCTTGAACTTGGCGGTAACAACGGCCTCATCGTGATGGATGACGCCAATCTCGATCTCGCTCTGCGCGCTGTCGTCTTCGGCGCGGTCGGCACCGCGGGACAGCGCTGCACCACGACGCGCCGCCTCTTCCTGCAGCGTGGAATTGCCGCGCGTTTCACCGAAGCGTTGATTGCCGCTTATAAGCAGGTGAAGATCGGCGATCCGCTGGACGAGGAAACGTTAATGGGCCCTCTCGTGAATCGCCGGGCCGTGACGGACATGATCGAGGGCGTGCGGCGAATTCGGGAACAGGGCGGCGAGGTGATCTTTGGCGGCGACCGCATGACCGGTTGTTTCGCTCAACCGACCCTGGTGCGCGCGCGTTCAGACATGTCGATTCTTAAAGAGGAGATCTTCGCGCCGATCCTTTACCTGATCGAGTTCGATTCGCTCGACGAAGCCATCCACTGGCACAACGATGTCCCGCAGGGCCTTTCTTCGGCAATGTTCACCACCAACCTGATCGCGGCCGAGACCTTCCTCAGCCATCGTGGCAGCGATTGTGGCATCGCCAACATCAACCTGGGAACCAGCGGCGCCGAAATCGGCGGCGCGTTCGGCGGCGAAAAGGACACGGGCGGTGGCCGCGAATCGGGCAGCGACGCGTGGAAGGCCTACATGCCCCGCCAGACCAACACCATCAATTGGTCTACGCAGCTACCGCTGGCGCAGGGCATTCGTTTTAGCGTGTGAGTTTACAGGCCGGCGTTGATTAGCGCGCCGGCAACTTTACCAGCAGCGCAATTGCCGGCAACGCCACCAGCAGAAACGCAAACTGCATCAAGCCGACCTGGTCGCCCTGCGCCGCCTGGTCTCTAGTGAACAGCCGGTAGACCATGCCCGCCGCGATCAGCAGCAGCATCCGCTCGCCCGTGATCGCAAACATTCCGACTGCGACTCCGAGCAGCACTGCGCGTTGCGCGCGGCTCAGCGAATGCACGCCGCGGCCGCCATCCAGTTGCCACACTGGAATCAGGTTGAAAAGGTTGAGCACAGCGGTAGAGTAAGCAATCGCCGACAGCGGAGCCCAGCCGGTTAGCGGAACGGCCGCCAAAGTTCCGATAGCGGCGCCCAAGCCGTAAAGCGGCCCCGCCAAGCCGACGCGCGAATCCGCCACCGGATCGAGAATCGCGCCTGGAACGCCGATCATTGCGCCTAAACCAGGAATGAAGATAGGCGCGGTCGCCGGAATTCCGTATCGCCGCAGCATAATCACGTGTCCCATCTCGTGTATGTAGATCGAGAGCACCATGCCCAGGGCAAACGACCAGCCGTAAAGGCCCCAATACACGCCGAAGAACGCAAACATCGAAAGCAGCGTGCTCAGTTTGGTCAATCCCAAGAGCAGCAGCTTTCCCTTGCCTAGAAGCAGCAACAGCGTGGATCCTAAACCCGCGGCGCCCTTCTTCCACCTGGCCGAATTGCCCGCGGCAGCGTCGACCTTGGCATGCAAGGATTCGATCCGCGCTTCTACCTTTTTGTACTGAACCGTATTCGCGGGCAGCAGCGGCAGTGCCTGTTGCCATTTCCCGATCGCGCCGATCCAATCTCCTGCCTGCTCGGCCTCGCCGGCGCGGGCCCCGAGTTGCTCCAACTCGGCCGTATGTCTCAATCGGCCGCATTTGGGGCAACTCAGTTCAGAGGAGGAAACGGGACCTCCGCAATCGGGACAAGAATGTTCAGGGCTGGTGGACGGTGCGGACATCTCTAGGTTGCTTGGGGACTTCTTTGGTACGGACCTGTTATCAGGATATCGGTTCTGCCGGTCAGCCGCCACGCGCGGCTGAGTCCGAAAAAGATTATCAGCAATGACAGGATGGCGGAAGCGTCGTGCCCCAACATCAGAAACGGAGCAGCCACCACAACTAGCAACAAATACAGAACGGCCTGGCCCAGGCTTCCCTGCGCGTTTCCGTTTTCGGCGGTCGGGGTAGCGCTGCTTTGCGATGCTTGCGCCGCGGTCTGGCTGGTCTGCGTCGGAGTATTCATCGCCTCGACAATGGAGACCGGAATGTAGCTGATCGTGATCGCAAAATAGGTCAGGAGCACCGCCAGGATCTGCTGAGGTCTGCCGCCCAACCCTCGCGATCCGGCGCGAACGGCCTTCGCGACCATGTAGCCAACCAAAATCGAGATCAGACCAACCTCTGCGTGTAACACGATCCCGACCAAGGCGTAGATCGTGCATCCGGCGAACGCCGCGCCACTGCCGTAAAGGAACGCTCTCCCGAGCGAAGTTGCAGGCGGCGCCTGTTGTCCCTGTTCGATCCGCTGCGCACAGGACCGACACACATCGTGTCCCGCAGCCTGAAAAAACGAACCGTCTATGCCTTCTTTGCATGCCGCACAGCTCAAGGCTGGAGTTCCAGTCAGGATTGGCTCCGCGTGCCGGAATTGCAGAGCATCATCGCTCTTCATGGGCTGTTGGGCTTGCTGAGACATTCCGCAAGTGTAAGCCGCGGCATAGCAGCAGGTCAACGCGAAGTTAGCTCGCGCTTATCTATACCTGCCAGAACTAAAGCTCGGAATAGCGCGTCAGCTTGATCTCGTTCTTCACCAATGCGGCCTTGACTTCCGGCGCTACCAGAGCCTCTAACTCGCGTTCCCGGCTCTCCTTCAGCCGGGTATGCGCGGCGCGAAGGGACTCCCGGCATCGGCCCGGATGACACATGAATTCCGTAGTACCCTCGGGCAGCATTCCCACTAACTCGACTAACTCCTTCACGTGAAAGCGGCCGGTAATCTGAAACCCAGCGAAATGGTCCGTCGTCCGGCAGTGGTGGCGTTCCAACACTCGATGAAACCGGCGGCGCAGTAATCCCAGCGCATCGCTTGTGATGCGCTTTAGCGCCGGCACGGCGCCCCGCATCGTATTTAGAGGAAAATCGAACGGCCGCCGCACCCAACGGATTCCGAACTCCTCCGCAAGCCGCGCCACCGCGTCCAGGACAGGTGGCGCAAGATGCGTGTGTTTGTGAGTATCGAGATGAGTCGGCCGGATTCCGGCGTCCAGAATCTTCCGCATCTGCGCGCGCAGTTCGTCGTAGGGACGCAGGTCGCGCTTCGCCAACGCGCTCAGTAGCTTCGCCACGCTCGCTGGAAACGCGCGGCCGTCGATCAGCGAATTGCCGCCAATCAACACCAGGTGACATCCGATATCGAGCTCCGGCGTATCTTGCGCCCGCTGCAGAGCGTCGTCAAAGGCCGCGCCGTTCGCCATCAGCGTCGTCGCAGTCAGTATGCCGTGACGGTGCGCCTCAATGATCCCTTCGTTCACATCAGGGGTAAAGCCGAAATCGTCGGCATTCACCAACAGCCGCCGCTGCGCCATTAAAAAAGCATCAGCCGGATGGAGAGAAACTTCTTGGGATTGGCGCGAATGTCCTTCGCCAGTGACTGAAATTCACGGGTGGTCCCGGTAAGCGCATCGTAAAGCTGCGGATTGCTCATCAACTGGCCAACCGTGCCCTGTCCGGAATTGATCTTATCCACTGTTACATTAAACTTAGCGACTAACTCATCCAGGCGTTGGCCTAATGCGGGATCTTTCAGGAGATGTCCTGCCGTTCCCTTCCCGGAGTTTATTTCGGCAATGAGTTGGTTAATGTCATTCAGAGTCTGGTGCGCGTCATCGAAAAGCTGAGTGTCTTTCAAAAGCTTGCCCGCGGTTCCCTGCCCCGCCTGCAAATCCGCCAACATTGCATCAATGCGCTTAATCGGCTTGTCTAAGTCGGTGTACAACGTGTCGTCGTAAAGAAGCCGGCTAAATGTACCGTGACCGGTCTTTATGTCGGCCAATAGTTGCTGGCCCTGGGTAAAGATCGCGTTCAAGCGACGGTACAGCTCTTCATCCTTTAAAAACAGCCCTAAGTTGCCGTGCCCCGCCTCCACGCCCGCCAGTAACCCGTCAGCGCGGCCCACAATTCGCTGCAACGAATCCAGCACGTTGCTCATCTGCCCCATCATTTCCGGTATATCCTGCGTCTGCAGCGCGGCTAACTCCTGGCCGTCCAGCACGTGCTGCTGCGTCTGACCCTTGGTGATGTTTAGAAACTTGTCGCCTAGCAGATTAGCGGCCGCCACTCCGACATGCGAATCCACCGGAATCTCGGGAAGAAACGACGTTTGCACCTTCATATCGAATTCGACGGTGCGCTTCGGGTCGCGCGAGCCCGTCAAGTGCAACTTATCCAGATACCCGACGCTGATCCCATTCAACCGTACGGCCGTACCATCGGCCAACCCGGAAGCATCGTCCATGTAAGTGCGCAGCGTAGCGTATTGACGGAAAATACCTTTTGAACTGGTGAGCAAAAACACTAAAACGAACAGAATGATAGTAGCGATCATCCCAACGATTCCGACTTTCAGCTTGGACCAGCGTACTTTCCTTGGATCGGGCATCGTTTGTACCTATTTACTCGCGTCGCTTAAAAAATTTGGTGACGTAGTCATCCTTCGAGGCTTCCAACTGGTCCTGATCGCCCTCAAACACCAGGCGGCCTTCACGCAACACCATGAATGTGGTTTTATAACGTCTGCCGGAGCCTTTCCCCGCAGGCTCCAACTCCCCTCGTTCCGAATTGTAACGGAAATTAGCAATCAAATTGCCATCCTGATAACGATGCGTCACGACGAGCGTGGTCGTATGGCTCTGATCGCGCTCTTTGATTAGTAGCGCGATGATGGTGTGCGCTGTGATCGGGTCCAAGCCGGCGGTGGGGGAATCATAAAGGATCAAGGGAGGCCCCGTAACCACTGCGCGCGCAATCGCCGCACGGCGCCGCATGCCGCCCGAAAGCTCACTCGGAAACTTTTCGAGCGTTCCGCCCAACTCCACAAAGTTCAGCGCCTCAGCCACTTTGGGATGCACCTGTTCCCGCGGCACCTTCAACGACATCTGGTTCAACAGTGGATACGCAACGTTCTCTTCGATGTTCAGCGAATCGAAGAGCGCGCTTTCCTGAAACAGCATTCCAATGCGACTGCGGATCTGGAATAACTGCCGCTCGCCCATGGCCGTCAAGTCCTGGCCAAATGCATAGACCTTGCCCGAGGTCGGCGGAATCAATCCCATCGCCACTTTGAGCAGGATGGTCTTGCCGCTGCCCGCCGCGCCCAAAATGACGCGCGACTCACTCTCAACGGTGTCGAACGACACATCATGCAGCGCCTCGAGATCGTCGAAGGAAACCGTTACGTGCTCAAAACGGAGAACCGAAGGGCGGGCGTCGGACATCAGCTTCCATTCTGGCTGACGAAGATTTTGGTGATCACTGCGTCCAGCAGCAAAATCAGTACGCCCGCGGAGACCATCGCCCGCGTTGTCGAGCGCCCCACGCCCTGTGTTCCACCGGTCGTTCGCAAGCCGTTATAGCAGCCCACCAACGCGATCACCAACGCAAAAACCAGCGGCTTCAGTAAGCCCTCGCCTACGTCTTTCCAAACCAATGCCTGCCACACCGTAGTCCAGTAGAGCCGGTTGCCGATATTCAGGAACAGCGCGGCAATCAGCCAGCCGCCGAACATCCCGACGAAATCCGAAATGATAGTCAGCAGCGGCAACATAATAGACGCAGCTTCCAAGCGCGGTGTCACCAGCTTCTGAATCGGATCGGTACCCAAAGCGCGCATCGCGTCGATCTGCTCGGTGACCTTCATCGATCCAAGCTCGCTCGCGATGCCGGTCGCATTGCGCCCCGCCACCATCAGCGCCGTCAATACCGGCCCCAATTCGCGCACCAGCGTGAGCGACACCAGCGTGCCTGTTTTGCTGATTTGTCCGTAGGTGCTTAACGCGCTCGACATCTGCAGCGCCATCACGATGCCGGCGAAGAAGCCGGTGAGCACGACGATCATGAGGCTGCCGACGCCGATATCGTCCATCTGCAGAACGATGTCGTCGACGTAATGAGGGCGGCGGACGATGTTGCGTATCGCCTGTCCCGTAAGCACGAAAAATTCTTGAACTGCGGCTACTGGCTCTTTCAGGAAATCGAGCAAATGGGTCAGGTCTCCGCTTTCCCGATGCTACCATAAGCCTGTTCGGACATTCGATGAAAGGCCTCACCGATATCGCGGGGATTCGTGTGGGTCATGTCTCCGATTTTCAGGCCATCACCGGATGTACCGCTATTCTTTGTGAGACCGGCGCCGTCGCGGGAGTCGATATCCGCGGCTCGGCAAGCGGTACTGAAGATACTCCCGCACTCGACCCGCTGCATCAGGATCAGACCATTCACGGCATTCTGCTGGCAGGCGGCAGCGCCTTCGGCCTCGAAGCCGTCTCCGGCGTGCGCCGTTATCTCGAGCGGCGCGGCGCGGGCGTGAAGTTCGGCGGCCACACCATACCGATCGTTGCCGGCGCCATCCTGTTCGATCTCGGAATCGGCAAGGGCGACGTGCGGCCCACTATCGGCATGGGTGAAGCGGCCGCAAACGCCGCCAGCACAGCGGCGGTAGCGGAAGGCTGCGTAGGCGCCGGAACTGGCGCCACCATCGGCAAAATCCGCGGCATGCCACAGGCCATGAAATCCGGTATCGGTTCCTACACTGTGTCGATGCCCGGCGGCGTAATGGTGGCTGCGCTTTCTGCGGTCAATGCGTTCGGCGATGTGCGCGATCCTGCCACGGGAAAGATCGTCGCCGGTGCGCGCACAGCTCCGGGAAGCCGTGAATTCCTGAATAGCGAACGCGCCATGCTCGAAAGCGCGCCCGAAGGCGCATCGCAGAATACGACGTTGACGGTGGTCGCGACCAATGCCAGGTTGACGAAAGTTCAGGCGCAGAAACTGGCGCAGTTCGCCAACCTCGGCGTTGCCCGCGCCATCTCCCCTGTCAACACTACGTTCGATGGCGATACCACCTTCGCGCTCTCATTGGGCGAGGCACGCGGCAATCTCAATGCGCTGGGCTCCGCGGCGGCTGAAGCGGTAGTACAGGCGATATTGCGCGCCGTGAAGTTTGCGAAACCGTTAGGAGGCGTGCCCGGCATCGGCTAAATATCGGATGCTCTAAGGTGTTGCACGCCCACTCACCTTGACAGAAAATAGACCAGGAGCAATACTCAACTGTCCTCCGCAAAGCACCACATCAGATAATGGTTCGGTTTATTACATGACATCGAAGCTCGCGGGCGTTTTAGAGCGGCATGAAGCCGCAATACTTTCGGATTGGCTGGCTCAGCAGGCCGCAGATGCCAAGTCTCGAGGCAAGACTTTTCAAGAGGGAGAGCACCGCCAGCATTCGTCAGCCCTTCTGAAGGCAATTCGAGAGGCTCTGGCATCCGGCGCGGAAGCGAATGTCTTCACTGCCGCTTGGGAAAATGTGCGTGAAATTCTCAGCGGAATCTCCAGGGGCCGCGCCCGCCAAGGCCACACGCCAATCGAAACGGCCACCTTTGTTTTTTCACTCAAGCGTCCTCTTTTCGACCGTCTGCGCGGCGAATATTCTAACGATGCTGCCGGTCTGGCCGAAGAGACCTGGGCTATTAACGAAATTCTGGATCAACTCGGGCTAATCACGTTCGACGCATTCAGCAAGGGTCGCGAGGAGGTCATCTCGCGCCAGCAGCAGGAAATGCTCGAACTGTCCACGCCTGTAATTCAGATTTGGGACGGAATCCTGGCGCTGCCACTCATCGGGACTCTGGATAGCGGCCGCACGCAAGTAGTGATGGAAAGTCTGCTGCAGCAGATTGTGCAAACCGGTTCCACCATCGCCATCATCGATATCACCGGCGTTCCCACAGTTGACACGCTGGTGGCGCAGTATCTGTTGAAGACGATCGCCGCCGCGCGCCTGATGGGCGCCGATTGCATTGTGAGCGGCGTGCGGCCTCAAATTGCGCAGACGATCGTGCACCTGGGCGTCGAACTTGGCGACGTGTCGACCCGCGCCACGCTTGCGGATGCGTTTCGCATCGCGCTTAGCCAGCAGGGCAAGACAGTCACGAAGGTTAATCCGGGCAAGGCGGCGGTCCGCTAGTCCATGGAACGGATACCCATCCTCAAAATCGGCAGGCTGCTTCTGGTGAGCATTCAGGTAGATATGCACGACCGGCTTGCCATCGCGCTCCAGGACGATCTGACGGAGCGAATCGCGCTCACCGGGGCCAACGGCGTCATCATCGACATCTCCGCCCTGGAAATGGTGGATTCTTTTATCGGCCGCATGCTGAGCAATATTGCCGGCATGTCGAAGCTGTTGGGAGCGGATACGGTGGTCGCCGGTATGCGGCCTTCAGTTGCGATCACGCTCGTGGAACTGGGTCTTTCCCTGAAAGGCGTGCGCACCGCGCTTAGCCTGGAGCGCGCGATCGAGCTTCTGGGCATCGCAGACCCGGAATCGGAACCCGCCGATGGCGCCCAAGACTGATCGAATTCCCCTCCTCACCTCGGAAGACATCGTGAACGTACGTCAGATGGTACGTTCGATCGCTGTCGAGCTTGGATTCAGTCTGGTCGACCAGACCAAATTCGTCACAGCCGCCAGCGAGATCGCGCGCAACACGGTGATTTATGGCGGCGGCGGTTGGGCATCGATCGAAATTATCGCTCGCGAAGGACGTAAAGGTTTGCGTGTCACTTTCGAAGATCAGGGGCCTGGCATTGCGGATATTGACCAGGCGTTGAAGGACGGCTTCACCACCGGGAGTGGCTTGGGCTTGGGACTGGGCGGCGCCAAGCGCCTGGTCAACGACTTCAACATTGAGTCCAAGCCCGGTTTGGGCACCCGTATCACCATCGCACGTTGGAAATCATGAGCACCATCTCGATTCCGGTCGAAGGGCCGGATCAGGTGGGGGAAGCGCGCCGCGAGGGCGCATCCCTGGCCATCGCCCTCGGTTTCGACGAGGAACATACGGGCCGCGTGGCGATCGTCGTCACGGAATGCGCCAGCAATCTCTGGAAACACGGCGGGGGCGGCGAAGTCCTCATCAGCACGGCCGAAAATGACGGCCGGCCCTGCATCGAAGTGATCGCGCTCGACCGCGGCCCTGGTATGGCCGACGTGTCGCGCTGCTTCGAAGACGGCTATTCCACGGCCGGCAGCGCCGGGTCTGGACTCGGCGCGCTCGCCAGGCTCTCGGAATGCACTGTTTATTCCCGGCCGGGCAAAGGCACGGCGCTTTTGTCCCGGCTGTTTATACAGGGCTCTCGAAAAACGGAGACCAGCGCGCTACTGACCGGCGGCATCGCCGTGCCATTAGCAGGGGAGCCGATTTGTGGCGATGCTTTCGCCGTTCGCCACGATGCCGCCGGTATGCTCGCCATTCTCGCGGATGGCTTAGGCCACGGTCCCTCAGCCGCTGAAAGCGCCAACCGCGCGCTTGAGGCGTTCCGCGACAGCCGCGAGAGCGCTCCCGGCAAAATACTCCCGGACATTCATACCGCCTTGCGCGGCGGCCGGGGCGGAGCGGTATCGGTTGCGCGTCTGAATCTGGCTACCAGGAAAATCCAGTTCTGCGGCGTCGGGAATGTCCTGGGAATGCTGAGCGGCTTTGGCGCGGCCAAGAACTTCGTCTGCATGCCGGGCATCGTTGGCCACAACATGAACGCTGTTCGGGAGTTCACATATGACTGGCCCGCTAATTCTGTCGTACTGATATACTCGGATGGCATCGGCAGCCACTGGTCGTTGGATGAATATGAAGGTTTGGTCAATCAGGATCCTTCCCTCATCTCTGCAGTAATTTATCGGGACCGGAAGCGCGGCCGCGATGACGCGTCTGTCCTGGCGATTCGCGAGAGAAGGTCCGCATGAGTTCCACGCTGTACTCGACCGCTATACAGACCGAAGATGACGTGGTCGTGGTGCGGCGCAAAGCCCGCGAAATTGCGGCGATGCTGGGCTATGACCTCAACGAGCAGACTCGTATTGCCACCGCGGTCTCGGAAGTGGCGCGCGATGCGTTTGCAAGCGGCGGCGATGGCTCCGCGGACTTCATCGCGGATAGCACAAAGGGTAGTCTCATCATTCGTATTGCAAGCAAATCCCGTTCCACCACTGAACTGAAACAAATGCTGCAGGGCGATTCGCCCGCCGCTATCGCGTTGATTGGCGCCCAGCGCCTGATGGAAGGCTTCCACATCGAAAATCTGGGAGCCACGGGTTCGGTGGTATCGATGGAGAAGCGGTTGCCGGCCAAAGCGCCGCAAAGCGCGCAGCGCATGATGAAGCTGGCGGGTGAAATTGCCGCTTCGGCGCCGCGCGGCGTTATGGAGGAGTTGCGGCAGGAAAACCGCGAGTTGCTGCGCGTAATGGATGAGCTCCGCGCCCGTCAGGAAGATTTGGCGAGGCTCAATGCGGAGTTGGAGCACACCAATCGCGGAGTGGTTGCGCTTTACGCGGAGATCGATGAGAAAGCCGAGGGGCTTCGCCGCGCCGACCAGATGAAGTCGCGCTTTCTCTCGCATATGAGCCATGAGTTCCGGACTCCGTTGGCCTCGATTATGGCTCTTAGCCGTCTGCTGACGGACGAGGTGGACGGCAAGCTCTCGTCTGAGCAGCGCAAACAGGCCAGTTTCATTCGTAAGTCGGCGGAAACGCTGCTGGAGATGGTCAACGAACTCCTCGAAATGGCGCGGCTCGAGGCCGGCAAGAGCATCGTCCGGCCCAGCCACTTCACCGTGACCGAGCTTTTCGCCGCGTCACACGGCGTACTGCGACCGCTGCGCGGCGTGCTTCGTCCGCTGGCAGGGTCGGAGGTAGAACTGTCCTTCGAAGAAGCGGAAGGCATTCCGCCGCTTTATACCGACGAGTCCAAAGTAGCGCAGATCCTGCGCAATTTCGTATCGAACGCGCTGAAGTTCACCGAACAGGGCAGAGTCCGCGTGGTCGCGGAGCTGGTGAAGGACGGTAAATACGTACTTTTTTCTGTTAGCGATACGGGCGTTGGCATTCCGGAATCGCACCTGGATACGATCTTTCAAGAGTACGCGCAGGTGGAGAGCGCAATGCAGCGGAGACTCTCGGGCTCGGGCCTGGGACTGCCGCTCGCGAAGGGCCTGGCGGAACTGCTGGGCGGCAATGTACACGTCACCAGCAAGGTTGGAGAGGGCTCCACTTTTTACGCGGAGATTCCCATCTACTTTGAATCCAAACCCGAAGCTACGTCCGAACCGAGCGTGCTGGTAATCGATGATGAAGAGATCTCCCGGTATCTGGTGCGTCAGGCGCTCGGGCCTTCGGTTGCTTCGATTGAAGCGTCCACCGGACAGGCGGGTATTGAGATGGCGCGCAGGCGGCGCCCGCGGGCGATCATTCTCGACCTGAACATGCCGCAGATGAACGGCTTTCAAGTGCTGCAGGAGCTCAAAGCAGATCCGGCCATACGGGAAATCCCGGTTGTAATTCTGACTGCGCAGGCCCTTACGCGAGAACAATCAGAGACGCTGCACGGCCGTGTAACGAGCGTGCTCTCAAAAGAGCTGCTCTCGCAGCCGGATGGTCCCGACCGGCTGCGCGTTGCTCTGACAGGAGGACAAAAGCTCGCATGAGAATCGGCAAACCGCGAATTTTGAACGTCGACGACAATGAAGGCAGCCGCTACGCAGTTACGCGCGTGCTGGAGCACGCGGGCTTTGAAGTCGGCGAAGCGGCGAGCGGGAAAGAGGCGCTGCGGGTGGCGCGCGCTGAGCGCCCGGATCTGGTGCTGCTGGATGTCAACCTTCCCGACATCACCGGATTCGATGTCTGCCGGAGTCTGAAGCTTGCGCCCGAGACCACGAACATTCCGGTGATGCACATCACTGCGTCTTACGCGAAGAGCGTAGACATGGTGCAAGGCCTCAACTCCGGGGCGGAAGCCTACCTTATTGAACCCGTAGAGCCCGAAGTTCTGATCGCCACGATTCGCGCGGTGCTGCGCGCCCGCCATGCAGAGGAAATCGCGCGGACGCTGGCGCGCGAGTGGGAGACCACCTTCGATGCGATGCGCGACGGCGTAGCCCTGGTGAATCTGGAAGGCAAGATTCAGCGCCTCAACGGAAGCATGACGACGCTGCTCGGCCGCTCTAAAGCGGAGCTTGCGGGCATGGATAGCACCAAGCTCTGGGGCGCTCTCGCGGCGGATCGCGAACCATTCGCGCGAGCGCTCATCAGCAGCCGGCGCGAAAGTGTCGAGCTGGATTTTGACGGACGGCGTCTCACCATCACCGTGGATCCAGTGTTCGACGAAGATGGCCGCGTTTCGGGCGCAGTCCAGATCATTTCCGACATTACCGAGCAGCACAAAATGGCGCAGCAGTTTTACGAAGCTCAGAAGGTGGAGACGGTCGGCACTCTCGCCGCCGGCGTGGCCCACGATTTCAACAACCTGTTGACCAGCATCATGGGCAATGCGAGCCTTCTGCTCGGCGACTTGGGAGAAGGCAACCCGCTGCAGGAACGCCTGAACGATGTGGTGCGAGCCAGCCAGCGCGCCGCCGACCTGACCAAACAGTTGCTCGCCTATTCCGGCAAGGGGCGCCACTTTCTTCAGAAGCTGGAGCTTTCAAGCGTGGTGCGCAGCATGACCGCTCTGATCGAAGCGACGATTACGAAGAAGATTCGCGTGGAATGGCGCCTGGCGCCGAATCTGCCCGAGATCGAAGCCGATTCCAACCAGGTGCAGCAGCTTGTGATGAACCTGATCACGAACGCGGCGGAAGCGATCGGCGAGAACGCGGGCGTCATCGCGATCTCTACAGGTTTGGAAAGCGGCGACCGTCCATACGTCGAGGTAACCGACAACGGCTGCGGCATGAATGCCGAAACAAAGTCGCGCATCTTCGATCCATTCTTCACCACTAAATTCACGGGCCGCGGTTTGGGAATGGCGGCCGTGGCCGGTATCGTGCGCGGGCACAAAGCGTCCATTGAAGTAAAAAGCGGAGTTGGCGAGGGTTCCACGTTTCGCGTGACCTTCCCACCCGCCACCGCCGCCAAGATAGCGCCTCCCAAACCGGGACCCGCTTCTAATTCCAAGGTGACCATTCTCGTAGTAGATGACGAGGACATGGTACGCCGGATCGCGCAGGCATCTCTTGAAATCCGCGGTTATCGCGTGCTGCTGGCGACCAATGGCCTCGAAGCCATACAGATGGTGGAAAAACACGCGGAAATCGCGATCGTACTGCTGGATTTGACGATGCCGGTGATGAGCGGAGAAGAGGCGATCGACCGCTTGTTGGCCGCGCGCCCGGCGCTTCAAGTAATCGTTTCGACCGGGTACGGACAGCGCGAAGTCGCAGCTCGTTTCAGCAGGAAGTCCGTTCAGGGATTTCTGCACAAACCCTATACGTCGAAGCAACTCGCGGATAAGGTTGCGTCGCTTCTCGAAGTCAACAACCGGGACTCTCAAGCGAAGGCGTAGTCAGGAAAGGCGCCGGCCTAATGTAGCCTGGGGATTTGGGTTAGCTCGCGCGTTACGACCTCTTTGGGCAACGCCAGATACCCGACTGCAGCCGCTTGCGCCTGCCCCGGCCCCAAGATCCACTGGAGAAACGCGACCATAGCTTCGCATTTTCTCTCGTCGCTGAAGTGAAGCGGCGTCACCAGCCAAGTGAATGAAGCGATCGGATAAGATCCCTGGCCGGGCACATTGATAAGCGACTTCCTGCCGTCCGCACTCCAGTGAGGAGAATGGTTCACTGCGGCAGCGATGCTTTCGAGACTGGCCGCCACAAACTCGCCATTCCGGTTCTGCACCTTGGCGTAATTCAGGTGGTTGCGAAGCGCACAATGAACTCGACATACCCAATGGCGCCGCCGAATTCCTTCACCACCGCCGCGACGCCATAATTTCCCGCCGCCCCGGGGCCCACAGGCCACTGGGGCCTGAGCGCTACGCCGATGCGCGCGTTCCAATCGAGTCAGTCTGTGAGAGAAAATCGGTGAACGCATGGCTGGCGCCGCTGCCATCGGAACGATGAATGACTTGGATATCGAGATCGGGCAGATGTACGCCGCGATTCGACTGGCGGATGGCGGGATCGTTCCACTTTTTTATCTGCCCAGAATAGATACCGACTAAGCTTTGCGGAGTAAGTTGTAAGTCAGGCGAAGTTTTGGGTAAGTTGACGATCGGAACTACCGCGCCGATCACGGCCGGGAACATCAGATAATTGGATTCTTGCGAAGGCGCCAGTTCCTGGAGTGCGACCGGGCTATCCGAGGCGGCAAAGTTAACTTCGCCATTTAAAAGGCTGCGTACCCCAGCCTCTGAACCTACGGCGAAGTAGGATAACGTGACGGCCGGGTTCTGGCGATGGTAGTTCTTGAACCATTTCTCATAAACCGGAGAGGGAAAGGTGGCGCCTGCCTCGCGCAACTGGGTCTCGCGGGGCATTACGCCCGGCTCCAAAGCTCTCGGCACGAGGCGCGGCAGCGCTTCCTCGACATGTCTCGCGATCTTTTTCGCGAGTTCCCGGGATATGTCCTCTGAACTTCGAGCGGGCGTGA
>DATAUH010000024.1:0-18142 GCA_036268375.1 Bryobacteraceae bacterium
GGGGGCTACGCGAAGAAGGATCGCATCACGCATCGCATCGAGATTCAGAGTTCGGACGATATCGGCGCGGAAGTCAAGAAGTGGCTGAAAACCGCGTATGAAGCGGATGGAAAATAACGGCGGAGAAGGCCCCATCAGAAGATGGAATCCCAACGGTGGGCAATCTCTCGCGCTAGCACTTCGCGGCCCACAGCCAGCCATGCAGCTACCCAGATCATGGATTCCGCTGCACGGTTTGTCCGTTTATTGCGCCGCGGTCCGCTTCGATCGAAACACCCTGCCGGAGACGTTATCTCAAAGCCGCGCATAGGCGCGTCGTATCGCTCACCCGCGGCAGCACATAGTGGCTTTAATTACCATCACGGCATGCGATGATCGACAAACTCAGATTACTCTGGCGAAGATGCAACAAGGAAAGAGAACTAACAGGGGAAATAACTGGCAGGAACTAAGCAGCGCTTACAAATGCAGGAAGGGCAGGCGCAGCGCGCGCCTGCCCCGCGGGACACTTACTTCTTCACAGGAGAGTTGGCCGCAGCGGGCGTCGAAGTGCTATCGCTTTTCACGGCTTTCTTCGTGCTCTTCTTGTGAGCTTTTTTGGTTGTTTTCGCAGCCGGAGCAGCGGTTGAGCTCGAAGAGCTCTGGGCAGTCGGCTTAGCGGCCGAACCCGCGGTCTGCGCGGCAAAGGTAAACGGAACGGCGGCGGCCGTCAGGGCAAGTGCAAGAATCGTATTTTTCATTGTTTTTCTCCCAGCGGGCCGTCTTTTCTCTTGCCCGCTCACAGTTCTATCTTGCGGGAACCGGCCGAATTCTTCGATAGCCTACGTAGGCTATATTTGGCCCCTAATCTGGGTCTATCGCGATTAAGATTCATTAGCGATACTGGAATCGCGATGCAGCCTCGGCCAATTACGCACCGAAATATCCTGCGGGTGCTCATAGCGGGCTTTTCGCTGGTGATCCTGCTGATGCTGTCCGCAGCTACTGTCGGCGTTCACAACATACAATCCATTCAACAGAATGCAGCCAATCTGGTGCGGGAACAATCGGTCACCAACGGCCTGATTGACGAGCTTCATCTGCAGCAAACCAGCCTGAGCGATGTCTTTTCCGTGATGGCGCGCGATCCCGATTCGCTCGACTACATCCACATCCTGCAGCAGCTCGACGAAGCCGACAAAGATATCGATCGGATCTCAACCGAAGGCGAAAAAACGCCGGAAAGGGATCTGTGGCTGCGCCTGAAACAGTCATCTGCGCAGTTTTCCGATGAAGCGCGTCGCATTCTCGACATGGACGCGCCCGAAACTTTCGCGCCGGCCGAGCTTTTCCGCTACCACGAAGCCTTCATCTCCGTCGTCGCGAAGCTGATCGAAGCCGAATACCACAAGGTGAGCGCCGCGCAAGCGCAAATCGATGAACGCTCCAGCCGCCTGCTCGATTTGACGCTGGCCTTCGCCGGCGCAAGCGTGGTGTTAGCCCTGATTTTCACTGCATTCACGATCAAGGCGACGCTCGAACTCACGCGCCGAATGGAGTGGCAAACCGGCGAGCTCAGTCGCGTGTCCTTCCACATGCTGGAAGACCAGGAGGCGACCGCGCGCCGGTTCTCGCATGAACTGCACGATGAGCTGGGCCAGCAACTGACGGCCATGAAGACCAATCTTGCGGCCCTCAACGGCAACGGAACGCTGAATCACGCCCGGCTGGAAGATTGTCTGCGACTCGTGGATGAAGCCATCGGCAATGTGCGTCAAATGTCACAGCTTCTGCACCCCACCATACTCGATGATTTCGGTTTGGAGGCTGGCCTGCGGTGGCTTGCAGAGGGTTTCGCCAGCCGCACCGGCATTGACGTGCATGTCGAATCGAATTACTCCGGGCGTTTGTCTGATGATGCCGAGACTCACCTCTTTCGTATTGCGCAGGAAGCGCTCACGAATGTCGCGCGGCATTCCGGCGCCAAGCACGTGCAGATAAGACTCGAGTCTGTCGAAGGGCAAGTCTGCCTCACCATACGCGATGATGGCGCCGGTCTCTCCGCCAAGTTTCCGAACGGCAGCGGAATGGGGATGATCGGGATGCGGGCTCGCGCGCGCAGCGCGGGCGGTGACGTCGATATCCGGCCGGCCCCCGGCGGCGGTGTTTTAATTGAGGTGCGGGCGCCAATTCGCGTCGGAGCCGCGTCGCAATGAAACGGATTCGTATCCTGCTGGCCGATGATCACGCGGTAGTGCGGCAAGGCTTCAAAATGATTCTCGCCGAACAGCCGGACATGGAGATTGTCGGTGAAGCGGGCAATGGCCGAGAGGCGTTGGCGCTCGCGGAGTCTCTGAAGCCGGACATTGTCGTCATGGACGTCGCCATGCCGGAGCTCAACGGCATCGAAGCCACTCGACGCATTGCGGAAACCGCGCCGCACACGCGCGTGGTCGCGCTCAGTATGCACAAGGATTCGGTTTACGTCCGCGAAATCCTGCGAGCAGGCGCGCGCGCCTATCTTCTGAAAGATGCCGTCGCCGGCGATCTGGTGTCGGCCATACGGGGCGTCGCGCGTGGAGAGGGCTATATCAGTCCAGCCGTTTCGAACGCAGTATTGGATGATTACCGCCGCCACGTCACTAATCCCATCGACACGCTCACCAGCCGTGAGCGCGAAGTACTGCAAATGCTCGCGGAAGGAAAAACGAACAAGGAGATTGCGGGCATTTTGAACTTGAGCGTCTATACCGTAGACGCGCATCGCGGGCGCATCATGGAAAAACTGAACCTGCACAGCATCAACGAAATGGTGCGGTTCGCCGTCAGAAATGGATTGATCGATTGAAATGGCGGGCGATCCTCGCGCTCTCAGTGGCGTGCGCCGCACTGGCGCAGGACGCGCCGATCGCGACTTTCGGAACCACTGTAGTGATCAATTCCGGACTACGCGGCCAGGTCTATCACATCAAGAGAGACTCGCAACGCTTGCCCGACTTCAACAGGATGAAACCAAAGGGCGTGATTTACACTTCGTCGCTGAATGTTCCGCCGCAGAGTTTTACGGCCGGATTTCCCGGAGTAACCAAGCGGTTTGAATGGTTCGCCCTCGCTTATACCGGAAGATTTTGGATCGAAAGGCCGGGCTCCTATCGCTTCGCCCTTATCTCCGATGATGGTTCGCGTCTTGAGATCGATGGACTGGATGCCATCATCAACGACGGTATTCATGCAGCTATACGGCGCGAGACTCGCATGAATCTCGTGACAGGCGTCCACCAGATTCGCGTCGAGTATTTCCAGGGTCCGCGCAATGAAGTCGCGCTGGTTTTGATGATCGCTGGACCGGGCGAGCAGTTTCGAATCTTCAGCACCGACGAGTTCAAACCGCCTGCCAACACCGAAGATTGGAAGCTACCGAAGGATCACGCGCAATAGCGGGCGTCTAGCGTACGCACCTTGGCCGACAGCGTTGTCCGCTTGAGACGCAGCATTTCGGCGGCCGCCTTTTTATTCCCGCCCGTCTTCTGCAGCGCCTGCTCGAGTATGCTGCGCTCAATGAAGGCCAAGGTCTGTTCGTAGTCCAGCCCGTGATCCGGTAACGCAATCGGCGGCACGCTGGCCGTAGATGCGGCCGTGCCTCTTTCCGCCGCAAGCGGAAAGTCACTCGCAACCAGCATTTCGCGGTCGCCGCTCAGCGCCACCGCGGCCTCGATCGCATTTTCCAGTTGCCGAACGTTGCCCGGCCATCCATACTCACACAGCCGCTCCAACGCCTCCGGGTGAATCGCTTTTAGGGGCATTCCTTCGATGGTGCAAATCTTGGCGGCGAAATGGCCAGCCAACATAGGGATGTCAAGTTTGCGCTGGCGCAGCGCCGGCATGGATAAGGGCACTACGCTCAAGCGGTAATACAGATCTTCGCGGAACCGGCCTTCCTCCACACGCGTCAGCAGATCGCAATTCGTGGCGGCAATCACGCGCACGTCGATTTTGATCGTCTCCGAGCTGCCCAATCGCTGGAACTCGCGTTCCTGCAACACCCGCAGCAGTTTCCCTTGTAAATCCAGGGGCATGTCGCCAATTTCATCCAAGAAGATCGTGCCGCCATTGGCCTGCTCGAAGCGTCCGATGCGAGTCGTCAAAGCGCCTGTGAACGCGCCGCGCGTATGACCGAAGAGTTCTGCCTCGAGTAAATTGTCGGGAAGCGCCGTGCAGTTTACAGCCACCCAGGGACCCTTTCGCCGTGGGCTAGCCATGTGCAACGCGCGCGCGGCTCTCTCCTTACCCGTACCGCTTTCGCCAGTGATCAACACCGTAGCCCGGCGAGGTCCTGCAAGCTCCACGGTCCGGTGCACCTGCCGCATTTCCCAGCTCTCACCTATGAGCAGCCGTTGCCAATCTTCTGATAGTGCAATTGAGGTCATTACGTGTTCCTGTCCAGCTATCGGCAGGTTCGAGAAAAGCTTTAGGGGGAGTGGGAAATAGAAAAGCCCTTAAGAGCAGAGATAATTGCACTCAGCTTCTGACGGGCTTCCCTGGCGGGCGGTTCATTTCCCTCAGGTTCCTGACTGAGATATTTCTGCAGATCGGCTCCTGCCTGCGCCAGATTCTTGCCGGTCGCGATCATACCCTGTGCTGCACGGTAATACGGGGTAAGGTCGTCCGGTACGTTTCGCTCCGCCTCTTCGAGCGTGGCGTCCAACTCCTGCCATTTGTTTTCGGTAGCAAGCGCCTCCGCAAGAATCGAGTAGCCGTCCACCCGGGTGACATCAATCGTGATCGCGGCTCGCGCCTGTTCAGCCGCGGCGCTCCAATTCACACGATCTTTCACAAAAACTTCGGCCAGCGCGATGCGAAGTTTATATCTTTCCGGAGCCGCCTCAACGGTTTTGTGTAGCAGTTCCTCCTCCAGCGCATAGTCCCGCTGCCATTGAGCAATACGCGCCCGCGCCCGAAGGCCCTCCGGCGCGTCCATCTTCGCAATAGCCGCGGCAACCGACTCTGCCGCTTTGCGATCTCCTCCAACGATCGCAGGAGCGATCAAGTAGTATTCCATCAGATCGCGGCGAGCCTGAATATTTGCCGGGTCCAGAGCAATGGCGGCGTCGATCTCCTTCTTGAAGCGACGGGCCAGAAACGCCTGCTGGAAAACGTTTGAGTGCTGTGCCTTGTCCCCCAACGCTTCGGCCAATTGGCGGTGATACTTCGCGACATCCGGCGCAAGGGCCACCGCTTTTTCTGCCAAATCGAGCGGCGCCTCCCTGTGCCCGAAGGCAAAATTGATTTGAGACATCAAAAACGCAGCCAGCGCGTCGTTGGGAGTCTCGCGAAGGCGCCGTTCCACGATCGCCCGTGCGCGCTTCCAATGCCCGGCTTCGATCAGATCTTCGGCCGGCGTCTGCGCGTGCGCAAATCCGGCAAACAGGGCCAGTGCGGCTGACGTAGCCCTCGACTTCATGCGTGGGCTGCGTGCCATTCGCGAAAGGCAGCGGCTCGCGCCTTGCCCAAATAGCGATCCAGCAGGGGTGCGGGGGCCGTGCGCAAATCCACCATGATCAATGCATCCAGCGCATTGGAAAAGTTGCGGTCCACATTGAAACTCAAGAGGCGTCCGCCCGTCTTCAGATACTGCCTTAGCAAAATGGGCACGCCTTTCCCATCGCGCTCCAAATCCGCGATTAGCGCATCCAAATCGCTGAGCTCCGCTGGGGCCGTTCGCAGCGTTCCCGTGCGGCGAAACAGCTTTTCGTCAGGGCGATAAGCGCACCGGGGCGCAACCATACCGGCCAACTGCTCGGCGCGATGCGCCTCCAAAAACTTCACCAGCAAGTGGCGAGATACCGGGTGATAGTCGTTGCTGATGCTCACGGCTCCGAAGAGCGTAGCGCATTCGGGACGCCGCGCAATGTAGGAGCCGATCGCCTTCCACAACAACAGCAGTGGCGCATACTGCCTCTGATATTCGGGACGGATGAAGGAGCGCCCCAGTTCCACTGACGGTCCGATGCGATCCAGCAACTGCTTTGAATAGCGAAATAGCGTGCTCGTGTAGAGTCCGCTCAATCCGTGCCGCGCCAGCACATCCGGCGCCGGCGCCAAGCGATATCCACCCGCGATCTCATTTGTCTCGCGATTCCACAGTGCGAGGTGATCGTAATATGTATCGAACCGGTCCAGATCCAGATCACGCCCGGATCCTTCGCCGACGCCGCGAAACGCAATCTCGCGCAGCCTGCCGATTTCGCGCACCACATGCGGCGAGTCAGTTTGAGTCGCGACAAAAACGGCAAACTCGCCGGATTCCGAAAGCAGACGGTCCGAGGGCAAGTCGGCGATTTCACGAATGAGTTCCGATTGCGCCGTCAGGCTCGCTACAGCCACATTCCGCTTCGGCCGCCAGGCTACCGACGAACTTGGCTTAGCGTTCTCCAGTTGATAGGTGCGGCAACGTAGGTACTCGCTTGCGTCAGCCGGATCCTCAAAACGACGCAACGTCTCCGCAGTCACCGGCCTGCCGATTCGCAGCTTGATTGTCTGTCCTCGTTTGTTCAGAAATTCGCGCGGCAGACTTGCCGTGCGCAGCATCGGGTGAATCACGCCCGCTACTTGGAAAGCGGGGCTGTTGGAACCGGGGAAAAACACTGGCACCGCTGCCGCGCCGGCGATTTGCGCCAGTCGGGCCGCTGTAGGATTCCATGGCGGGTCCGCAATCACGCCGTCCTTGACATGGAAATGCGCCACTTCACCCGCGGGAAACGTGAGCAGCGCGCCGCCGCGCCGCATCCACCGTACGCAATCGCGAACCGCGGTCGTGTTTTGCGTCGCCGCCTCCGTTTTCGCGAAGTTGTCAACGAAGAAGCATCGGCCCTGCAACATCGGAATGTTCCGTAGCAGAGTGCTCGTCACGATGCGCATGTCCGGGCGCACCTTAGGGAGCGCGACGGACAGGATCACCGCGTCCAGCAGGCCAAAAGGGTGGTTGGAAACGAAAAGCAGAGGGCCCGATTGGGGGATGTTCGACAGCTCTTCCTCGGGCAATTCATACTGGACCTGCAACCGCGCGAGCAAATCCTCGGGCGTGCAGGATCCGCGATAAAGATCGCGCAACCGATCAAGCGCGAAGATCTTTTCGATTGCGAGTTCGGCGGGATGCAGAATTCCCCGCAGCGGCTCGCCGAGCAGGGCGCCTACCGAAAGCGGGTTCGCGTGCGGATCCGGAACGGTTCGCGGGCTCATGTCGATCTCCTCTACCTGCCAGCTTGCGCCGCCAAGGTTTCAGGATCATCAACGCCGCGTGAATCTTTGTTGAGAGATCGGTGCGGGTGCGCCGCCGCACATACACCGTTATGTGAGGTGTGGCTCCACGAGTTCGAGCGAATCCTCGTTGCGCGAACGGAAATACGCCCGCAGGTCGTCGCGAAGCTGCGGCTTACTGCCCGTCAGACTCAAAACTCCCTGGCAGTCATACGCGATGTCCACCAACGGATCGTATGCATTGTCCACCAGAATTGACACCCGCGACCCGTACCCGCGCTTCTGTAACGCGCCGTGCCAATGATGCAGCGCCAGATGATCGATGCAGCCAATATCCGACCGCAACGCCTTCGCACGTTCCTGCCAGGCGCGTATCGATGCGGCATAGTTCGGATGAGTGGCCTTCAGTTCGCGGCTGCCGCTGCTGCGTCCCACCAGGCCGAAAGCCATATGCCAATCTCCGCTGCCGCAGATGCAATTTTCCAACATCCCGCCCACGGAATCGAACGCTTCGCGAGTGAACGCCCACGCTCCACCCACCGCTCCGGGGGAATCCTGATCGGCGCGGCACATACCGCGTTTGTTTAACCAGTTCCACGCGAAGCTCGACATCATGCGATGCGGACGATGGCTTGCCGAAAGGTAAATCAGATTCGAATAAAGCTGCACAAACGGATGGTGCTGAAGCTGATGCACCGCTTCGCTGGCCCAATCGATATGCGTCATCTGAAAATCGCCGTCGATCGTAGCGCCATATTGCCAATCGCCTGGAAAACGCCGCACACAGAGATTGATCAGGTTTTCTTTGTGCCAAAGTTCGTGCCGAGTGCGGAGTTGCAAATCGTCGCGGCTGGTTACTTCAAACGGACGGTCTCCGTATGCCAATTCGCAAACATGCACCTGCACCTGAGGAAACGTTTCTAGGTGACGGCGGCAATCGAGAAACAGTTGGCGGCGCGTATCCCAACGGCAGGGGTTTGTATAGACGAGCGCAACATGCAGCGTTTGACCGTTCCAATTCTCTTCCGTATGCCGTGGCGTCGTGATGATGTGCGCGCCCGAGACGGCATCAGGCACGTGAGCAGGTTCGTTTTTCAGGGTGAACATCAGGTTCCAAAATCGGAGTGTCCAAAGCGGCGGGAACAAGTTCCAAGCCTCCCGAAGGAGGACCGCCGCTCAAGACAGCCTGTCGGACGTTGAACACGATCGACTCTAACCCCCCAGAAAGAGTCCACCGTATTTCCGAAACGGGTTGCATCTCGGCCAGCGAGCAACGCTCTTTTCGCCTTCAGATTACCAAGGGGACCGTGAAAAGACGGGTTTTGCCAAACCTAAGTAAATGGAATGAAATGGGTTAAATTTTTCCAACGTTTGTGAATTGCAAATTGCAATTGGCCTGAACGCGGTCCGAGAGAGACGTCTCTCTGAAAAGGAATCAGCGCTTTAAATCGCGCGTAATGGGCTACTGCTCGGCTGTGTTCTGCAAAATCAGCGCGTCTCTCACGACTCGATCTCCCGGCCGCAAACCGGAATTGATTTCCTGCCTATCGGGCGGGACCATTCTGCCGCCAACCACTTCCAAGCGGCGGAACTCACCGTTTGCGCCGTCCACCGGTGTGTACACCCAGTCGCGATCGTGAAGGTGCAATACTGCCGAAGCCGGCACTGTGGCGCGCACCACCTTCTGTGACGCGTGAAACACCGCTGTAGCGAACATTCCCAGGCGCATCAGGCCCGGATTCTCAATCTCCAGCCTAACTTTCGCCGTTCGGATGTTCGGGTCAAGAATCGACCCGATATTTCCGATGCGGCCACGAAACGTGCGCCCAGGAAACGCGTTCAGCTTGATATCGGCAAACTCGCCGAGATGTACGAACGAGAGATCGTTCTCGTAAACGTCGCACATGATCCAGACGTGCGAGAGATCGGAGATCGTGAACGCATTTGGCGAGGCGAGACCCTGCGTGCCCGCCGCCGCCGTCACAAGTTGATCCGTAACCACGCCGGAGATCGGCGCATACACTGGAACTACTGGCGTCGGGTTGTTCGCGTCCGCGCCCAACACCTTCAAACGCTCCTCGGACGTTGTGAGGTCGACCTTGGCTTTGTCTTCGACGTCCTGCGCAACCTCTTGGTCCTTGGCGGCGAGCGCGCCTTTATCCAGCAAAATCTTGGCGCGCTCCAATTGCGCCCGCGCCAACACCTCATCCGCCACCGCATGCTGATAGTCCGAGAATGCGCTTGCCAGGTCAACGCTCTGGACCTTCATCAGCAGTTGCCCCTTCTTCACCTGATCGCCCAAGCGCGTGTCCACTTCCACAATCCGGCCAGATGCAACCGAAATCACCGGGACATTTCGCGAAACATCCGGGCTGACCACGCCCGTCACTTCCAGCACCGGCGTATCGTCGTACGTGTCCGCGGCAACCACAGGAAACTGCTCCGGTTTGTCCACCTTCACCAGGCTCGCATCGTTCTCCTTCAGCACCTGCACCGGCGGAGGAGCTTCGGCCTTTTCGTTGGGGGCCTCCGTTTTCCCGCATCCGGTGATCAACAAGGCAGCGGACAGGCCCGCGGCGCATACTGCCCTCTGCATGTATTGCCGGATTTTCATTGAATAACTTCCCGTCCTACCGCCATGTTCAGTTGCGCGGCCGCCATGAGATATGACGCGATCAAATTTACGTATGCCTGTTGCACCGAGCGGTAATCCTGCTGCGCCTGCAAATAATCGAGCAGCGCGGAGCCGCCGCGTTGATACGAAAATGCGATTTTTTCGCGAACGTCCGAAGCCTCCGTCAGATAGGTCGACCGATACGGAGTCAGCAGGTTAACCGCGCTCATCAGCGTGAAGTAAGCCGAATCGACATCGCTAAAGACCTGCGCCTGAGTAGCGTCTTTTAACCGTTGCGCATGGCGGATATCGATCTCCGTACGCGCCTTTTCCCCCTGATTGCGGTCGAATAGCCGCAACGGAATGCTGACGCTTGCTCCGATGGTGTTGGCGTCGAACGGATTGTTGAACGAGGGATTGTGCGTGACCCAAACACTCCATGTCGGATCTGTAGATCCGTTTGCGATGGCCAAGCGGTGATCCGTCTCCGCCTTCTCCACCGCAGCCAGCGCCGATCGCAAATCGGGCCGTTCCGCCAGCGCCATGTCGCGAAAGTGCTCCAGCGTATCCACTGTTGGGCTGAATTCGAAGTTACCGTCGGTATCGAACTGGTCGACCGGCGTACGCTGGTCCAACAGTTCCAGCAGCGTGATTTTGGCAGTCCGCAGGTTCACCTGTGCGGTTTGATAGTCGGACTCAAATTGCACGCGCTGCAGATGGATGCGCTGCATATCCATCTGCGCAATATCGCCTGCTCTGTATCGGTCCTGTGTGATGCCGTACTGTTTCTCGAAGTAGTCCAGTTCCTCTTTCGCCAGCGCCAGCAGGTGTTTCGCTTGCAACGTTTGCACAAATGCGCTGCGAAGATTGAAGAGTAACGTGCGCTCCTCGTCGGCCTGCTGGAGCGCCGCGATTCCCGTAGCCTGCTGCGCGGTTTCGAGGCGCAGTTCCCGTTTGTGCTGCCGTTCGTGCAGGTAACTGATGCCCGGCGTGAACTGCGTACCCGAGAAGGGAGTGTAGACGCCCCGGCTGGGAGTAAGCTGCGTTCCATCGACAGACAGACTTACATCGGGATTCGGACGCAGAAATGCCGTAATCTCTTGGGCCTTGGTTTCATCTACGTTAATGCGGCCTGCCATCAAAGTCGGATTAGCGGCAATAAATCGCGCCTTCACCTGCTCCCAAGTAAGTGGAGTCTGCGCACTGAGCCGCAAAGTGAGCGCTACGGCAATCGCGCAGGCCCGCTTGTTGGAGAGAGTAAGTTTGAGACGTCCGATTTTCAAGTTGACTTTGCGGGAATAGGTGAACTTTCATTATCTAAAAATCGGAGAATACCCTCTATTCGGCCAAGCCTATCTTTCAGGCGATGTCAGCCTATCTTTTGGCATTCTTGTTCAACTCCGTTTCAATATACCTACAATGAGAAATAGGAGCGCCATGAGCACTTTCCTGCGTGCACCGGGGGCCGGTCGCGTGGCGTGCGCAGCTTTATCAATCGCGGCCATTGCGGTGGTCGATTGGCGCGTCGATGCGCCCATCGCATTCGGTTTCCTGTATATCTTCCCGCTGCTCCTCGTCGGCGCAATTCTGCCCCGCACCGTTGTCATTACTTCCGCGTTTCTGTGCACGATTCTGGCGGATATCTTCGACCCTTTCGTCTTCAGCTATACCACTGCTTTGCCGCAGGATATTCTCGTCTTCACCGCCTTGTTAGGCGCGGGGATGTACGCCTTTGAGGCCACCAGCCGCCGTGCACGGGAAATGGAAAACCTGCGACGCGTGGAGCGTGAAGTCGCGGCCCGTCGAGAGGCCGAAGAACAACTCGAATTTCTCATCGACAGCAGCCCCGTGGCCGTCTTTACGATGACGGTAGGAGGCACCATCATCCTGGCCAACGCCGCCGCGCAAAAACTGCTGGCCACCGGAGCCGGCGAATTGCACGGAACCAACGTCCGGCGTTTCATTCCGGCGCTCGGCCGCGTCTACAACAGCGGCGGTGAGCCGGGCGCTTTCCGCACCGAAATGCAATGCCGCGGCGAACGCGCCAATGGCGACGTGTTCCTCGCCAACGTCTTCTTTTCGACTTACAACACCGCCGCCGGGCCACGGCTCGCAGCCCTGGTGGTGGACGCATCGGAAGAGATGCGCGATCGCGAAGAGACCAGTTTGCAGCAATTGATGGCCGGCTCCAGAATCCTGGTAGGCGCCGTCTCGCACGAAGTACGAAATGTGTGCGGCGCCATCGGAATCATCTATGAAAACCTGGCGCGCAGCGGCGGGTTGCGCGACAACAAAGACTTCGAAGCCCTCGGTTCGCTGGTAGAGACTCTCCACAAAATTGCATCGCTCGAATTGAAGCAAAGCAAAGGCTGGACGGAAGCCGCGCCGGTCGACCTTCTCGAAAGCCTTAATGACCTGCGCATCGTGCTCGAGCCTTTCTGTCACGATGTCGGCATCCAAATTACCTGGGACATTCCGCCCGATTTGCCCACGGTCTGGGCCGATCCGCATAGCCTCCTGCAGGTTCTGCTCAACCTTGCCAAAAACAGCGAGCGCGCCCTCGAAAATGCGACAGAAAAACGCATTTCGATCTCAGCAGCCGTGAACCACGGCGTCGTTTCGATTCGGGTGACAGATACGGGCCCGGGAATTGCGTCCGTCGACAAGCTGTTCCAGCCCTTCCAAAAAGGCGCAGACTCCACCGGCCTCGGGCTTTACCTCTCGCGCGCGTTCGTGCGCTCGTTCCATGGCGATTTGCGGTACGATCCGGTACAAGCAGGCTGCACGTTCGTGATCGATCTGGCAGTCGCGGGAGCGGATTCCGAGCCGCCTGCATCACGCGGCCCGCGAAGCCACGAACATGGAACCTATCCGGCTACTGTTGCTTGACGACCACGTGCTCTTTCGCGAGAGCCTGAGCCGTCTGCTTGAATCCGAGCCCGATTTCGAGATGGCCGGTCACTGCGGAGCCACTACCGAAGCCCTGGAAATGCTGCGCGAAAGGCGCGTAGACGTGTTGCTGCTCGATTTCGACCTGGGCGGCGATCACGCCACGCATTTCGCCGATGCCGCTCGTGCAGCCGGTTTTCAAGGCAAGATTTTGATGGTGACCGCGGGCATGAACGCGGCCGAATCTTCGCTCGCGTTAACCAGCGGCGCCTCCGGGATTTTTCTGAAGCACAGTTCGCCCAGCCTTCTGGCGCAAGCCATACGCTTGGTCGCCGCGGGCCAGATGTGGGTAGACCCAAAGATCGTCAGGATGCTGGCGGAAGGCGTGCCGCAGCGCGAAGACCGCACCCTGCAAGCCCTGCTTACGGCGCGCGAGCGCCAGGTGTTGCAGGCGCTTTTCGAGGGTCTGACCAACAAGGAAATCGCCGCTCAATTGGGTGTTTCGGAAAGCGCCATCAAAGCGACGCTACAGCAGCTATTTCAGAAAACGCGCGTGCGGACCCGTAGCCAACTCGTCAGAATCGCGCTCGAGTCGTCACTCGGATCCACACGCAAGCTTTAGTTGTTCGTCTATCGTCGAGCGCAACGCTCAATGCGATTGGAAATGCATAATCAGGCTCTTCGGTTTGCTGATCGGCTTCCTCAGCGCGTGCGAAGACGTTGGCCGAGCGTGAGGAGTTTGCGCGATGGCCGAAGCGCTGGTGGTTCCGCTGCCTCCGATCGGGATCAGGACCTCCGAGGTATAGGAATCCGGTCCAGAGATGTTCAGATAATTGTCGCCGGCCGTCAACCCGGTCGGAATCGTCAGATTCACCTGATACTCGCCGGCAATTCCTGGCGCAAGCCCGGCAAAGCCAACGGTCGCCGTCGTGGCGCCGATATTAGCTGCAATCGTACTCGACGTCTGACTGAGGGTGCCGGATGGACCCACCGCGCCGTCCGTAATCTTTGGACTGACGGCCCCCAATCCAGTCAAGTACACCGAAACAGTTTCGTTTGCGACCGCCGGACTGGATGACGTGACAAGCGTACCATCCTGGTGCACAACGGCTCCGTAACCCAGGCCATTTTGCGCGGTCGAAAATACACCGGGTGACGTCGTACTCGCGAAGTCCGTAACTGTGTTCGAAGTTGCGCCGTTGTTATTCACCTGAATCTGCAAGATCGCCGAGTTTACCTCATAAGGAACAATTACCGATAACTGCGTCGGAGTTACGTAGTAAATGGGACAGTTGACGCCGTTGATGGTTACCTGCACGTCGCCCAACGAGGTGGGGAGAGGGAGCGTCGAGGCTGTCACTGTCGAGTTTGCCAGGCCGGTTCCATACAGTGTGATCAATTCACCGGCGGAGACACCGGCAGTAAATGGCGCGTAACTTGCCGCATTTACTATTCCCGTAGGATTCAGGTAGACGCCGCTTCCCGAAAAACTCGGCGCCGGAATCGCAACGTTAATTCCCAAATAAGGGCCAATACCCGAGCCGATTCGCACGCCATTTTGGCCCACCACATAGTTCATCAGCGGCGTACTATAAGCGCCGTTCGACAGGGCCGAGTAACTGTCGCTGTAAGTGTAATCGAGCGGGCTGTTATTGAAGACCGAAAACAGGCGCTGGTGCCCGGTAATGTTGTTGTTATTCGCGCTAAAGGACCCGAAGTAAGTGTCTAAATTTGCGAAGCCCTGCGAGAGCAGCAGCGATTCATCCTGGTCAATTCCTGCCTGATAATACAGACCTCCGAACGTGGGGGCAGTGGAGGACGCGCGCACACCGACCATCATGTCGAAGCCCTGCGGCGAGCCGCCAAAAATGAAATTGCCGTCCGGCGAAATGTAGATGTATTTCTGCCCGCTGATCGAATTCGAGTTGGGGAACGTCGCTACCATCGCGCCGCCGCTCGCAATATATCCGGCGCCCGAAATATTCAGCGCGTATTTGGTGGTCCCGTTCCCTCCGATATATGCCGTTCCCGTGGTCGCGCCCATGCTGCTCACGCCGTCCGGGTTCATCTGCACCATATAGTTCAGCGTGCTTTGCGGAGAGCCACTTGAAAGATCGATGCCCGCAATCATGTAGTTGCCCTTGAAATTCCCCACTGTCGGCGCGGGCGATGCGAGCGGTGCGGCAATCAAAAGATCGTTATAACCACTTTGCGTTTCGGTGTCGCTAGCGATGAAGATGCCGGATTGATTGACGAGTCCGTAAACGTAGTCGCCTGCCACCAGCGGGTTCGAAATAAACCCATAGCCCGACGCAGAAATCGAATACGTTCCGTTATTGATTGGACCACTCTGCAAACCTTGGCTGCCGCTGTCGAGTACCGACACCTGCCCGCTGTATTTGCCATTGCCATCAAACGTGAGCGATCCGTACATCGCCACCGCTTCGCTTAACGAACCGTCGTTAGAACCGATTACATAAAATACCTGGCGAAAATAATAAGATCCGGTCAACATTCCGTTGCCGCTCGTGTCCCAGTTTTGCGCCGGCGCAATACCAGCAGCGGCAAGCAACAGAAATAGTATTCCGGCTGTTTTCTTAAAAGTCACAGAACCTCTCTTTTTCCCCGGACGCGGGCGGAAAGTCTTAGGTTACTGCAACATCGATATGAGGGGAGACGAACGAAGTCTCGGCCAGGCGAATTACTTCAGATTCCTCGAACGCTGCCAAAGCATTCTACGACGCGGGTAGAACAGCGTTCCCGGCCGTCTGCAGGAGTACCTCAAAACTTTTTCGCATTTTCTAGACGAAATCTGCCCGCGTTTGACGCCTTATCTAGTTGAGGCGGTTTTTCGTCGCGTGCCGTTTCCAAAAACGAAAGGTTTCCATGCAAGACTCGCTCGATGATTCGATCTGGCCGGAATCTCACCTGACGCAGCTGGTTTCGGCGATGGCAAAAGCGCTCCACGTGGCACCCTGTGCATCGCGTAGAGCGCCACAAGGATCCGCCATAGCCGCAATCGCCAAAGCAGCTGGACTTCACACTTGTTCCACGGAGCTTTGGGGCGCTCGCGCCGAATCCATCGTGCGCAACTCGGCGCCCGCGCTGCTGCACATCGAGGGGCGTGGCTGGCTGGCGATCCTCGACGCCGAATTCAGCGACGCCACCTTGCTGCGGTCCGATCTCAGCCGCGCCACCATGCCTGTTTCCCGCCTGACGTTCGCGCTGGTTTCCCGCCGCGATGGTCCTTACCACGGCGAAATCGAAAGCACCCTCGCTGCCTGTGCGCATTCCTCTCAAGAAAGCCAACAGGCGATTGGCAAGTTGTTACGGGAACGCTTGCGCTGCACGTCAGTCGCCGCTATCTGGCCGCTACAGCCCATTCGACGCTCCAGTCTCCGGACGCGCCTGGCAGCAGCGCCGATCTGGCGTCACACCGCGCGGAACCAGCCTTAACCAGTTATCCCTCAAATCAGGCGCATGTTTTAGCCTGCGCGGGCTATCGAATAACTCGGCGGCGAAGCGCAAGATGGACTTTAAGCGGGCAATACAAAAGATGGCCCGCTGGGAGACCAAACGAATGAAAAAGACGATCCTTGCACTCGCCCTGACGGCCGCCGCCGTTCCATTTACCTTTGCCGCGCAGAACGCCGGCTCTACCGCGAAGACAGCAACCGCCAAGAAGAGTCACAAAAAGGCGGTGAAGAAGCCGGCGGTGAAGAGCAGCGTGAATGCGTCGAGCGCTTCCAGCGTGAAGAAGTAATTGTCGGGAGGGGAGATCGCGTGGGACGCCGCTTTTGGGCGCCCGAAAAGAAGGCGTCCTGCGCGGATGCTACCCTTTAGAACCTTGAACGAGCAATGCCTCTTCGGTGGGCTGCGCGTCGCCGATACGCTGGCACTGTTGATAGGTGTAGATCATGCGGTGGATGACCGTGAGGTTAGACAGCACCGCGGTGACCCACAAGGCAGCAGCCATCCGATTGAACAGCGCTCCAATGATAATGAGCACCACGCGCTCCGGACGCTCCAGAAATCCCACCTTGCATTTTGGGATCGTGCACTCGGCGCGAGCGCGGGCGTAGCTGACCATGACCGAGCCGGTCATCACGATAGCGGTTAGAACGATATAGAAGAACCGGTTTACCGACGCGTAGTAAACCAGCAGGCCCATAAACAATGCCAGGTCCGAGTATCGGTCCAATACGGAATCGAAGAAGCCCCCGAAACGTGTGACTTGATTACTGGCGCGCGCAACGCGTCCATCGACCATGTCGAACAGTCCCGCGCCGATCACGACAATTCCCGCCCAGAAAAATTTGCCCTGCGAAAACAGCCAAGCGGCCCAAGCGTTGATAACCAGGCCGAGAAATGTAAGAACGTTGGGATGAATGCGCGAGAGCGCGAGCCAGCGGACGATGCGGTCGATGATGGCGCCGCAGACCACGCCAATCGCGCGCGTGTAAGTCATAATCTAGCCCGCATCGTGAATCGTGGTCAATTTTAGAATCTCGAGCTCCTTAAGTCCACCCGGACTCTGTACTTTAACCACGTCGCCTTCTTCTTTATTCAGCAGCGCGCGTCCAATTGGCGAAGTCGTTGAAATCTTGCCATTGGCTGCGTCGGCTTCCTCGCTCGTGACCAGATTGTAAGTCAACTCCTCTTCGCGCTTGACGTCGAGCACCACCACGGTAGAGCCCAAACCGACTTTGCCTTGTGGAATCTTTGAGAAGTCCACCATCGCGACCTCGGACAGCCGCTTTTTGAGTTGGCCGAGGCGAGCGTTTACGAAGCCTTGCCGGTCTTTGGCAGCGTGATATTCGGCATTTTCGCTCAGGTCGCCGTGTTCGCGCGCTTTCAGAATTTCCTTCGGCAGCTCGACATGGAGTTCGTGCTCCAGCGCAGCGATGTCGTCCTGTAGTTTTTTCTTAATATCGATCATCTGGTGGCGAGGCTTCCCACGGTTGTCATTATACAGGGATGCTTCCGGGGCCGCTAATGGGGACCCGCGGCAGCGCCTCCATGTTAACGTGAATTGTGCATTTGTATTTTTCCCAGCGGCCGAGGAACGTCGCTGTAGCGGCTGCGGCTTTGGCCGTTCTTACGTTTATCCCTCCCATTTCGGCGCAAGATGCCGCCGCAAAAGAGGCCCAAGCTCATGAAGCGGCGAAGGGCAAGCCAGCCCGCGCCACGCCCGCAGATTATCAGGCGCATACGCAGGTGGGCCAGGTGACGTTGGCGGCCGAATTCACCGGCCACTCGGTGCCGACGCAGAAGTCCACGCTTTCGAACGAGAACTACATCGTAGTTGAGTTGGCGCTGTTTGGAGCCACGCCGGACGCGCACACGATAATTTCGAGCGACGATTTTTCGTTACGTATTAACGACAACAAAAAGGCGCTGCCG
>DATAUH010000025.1:0-2216 GCA_036268375.1 Bryobacteraceae bacterium
ATGATCCATCAGGCCGAGCTGGTCGTCGGCATACGATTCCCAGGGCCGGTCGACTTCGACAGAACCAGTCGATTGGCCGCTGGGCGCGTTGCGCAGGTCCGCCGTGATGCAGCGGTATTGCCCCTTGAACTCTTCGATCGCATTAAAAGGCGAATTGCCGCGGAAGAAACCAATCGTTGAATTCAATCCTCCGCCGGGAATCATCATCAGCGGAAAGCCCGAACCGGCCTCCTCATAGTAAATGCGGACCGGGCCTTTTTCGTAGAACTTGCCATTTCCTGTTTTGCCCGCCTGCTGCGCAAATACACGCGGCACGGCGGCAGTTGCTGCTGCAACGGCGCCCGCCGCCAGGATGGTGCGTCTGGTCGAACCCATATCGAAATCTCCTTAATTACTGATCGCAATTACTTGATTGGCCAAAACGCAAAGCTCCCGACTCACAATCCGCGAGTTGCGAGCATTTGAAAATCGCGCAGCAGTGACCACGGCCGTATCGCCGATGAGCCGAATCGCGACGGAAATTCGTGCGGTGGTCATGAGCGCTTAACCACACAGCATATCACCCGAGGGCGCCGGAAGATGATGCTGCCCGCTAAAGCTTTTGGATTTGTGGGTGCCGCCGCAGCGCTTGACGCGGCGCTTCAATTCCCAGCCAGTCCCATATGGGGCAAACACTCCACTGACCTGAACGCCACCATTCGCCCGAAAGGAAGTATGATTTCGGACGAAGAAAGGGAAAAGCGAGATGCCAAAACAGAAGCTGAACACCGAGCAGATCATCGGGGTTCTGAAACAACTGGAAGCGGGCCGCACGGCGGCGGATGTGGCGCGGGAAGTGGGTGTGTCGCAGCACACGATCTATGCCTGGAAAGCGAAGTTCGGCGGCATGGAGGTGAACGAGGCCGAAGAGTTGCGTTCGCTGCGCGAGGAAAACGGCCGGCTGAAGAAGCTGGTCGCCGATTTGAGTCTCGACAAAGACATGCTGAAGTCGGTGATTCAAAAAAACGGGTACAGCTCGCGGGTTTGAGGGCGCAACGCGTAGTAGGCCGGGAAGACGCCAATCATCTGATGGTGAACTTTCCGACGAGCGTTCGCCGAGCCTGCGAGCTGGCTCTGATTCCAAGATCAACGTATCGATTCGAGCGAGATCTGCATCGCGACGAGCCGTTGCGCACGCAGCTGATCGAGTTGGCGCACGAGAAGCCGCGCTTCGGTTATCGTCGATTGCTGGTACTGATGCGCTGGAAAGGAACCGTGGTCAATCACAAACGGCTGTTCCGGATTTATCGCGCAGCCGGGTTGAGCGTAAAACGAAAACGTCGCAAACGGCTGGTGCGAGTGTGTCAACCGCGCACCCGCCCTACCGCGCCAAACCAGGAATGGTCGCTGGATTTTGTGCACGATCGGCTGGCCGGTGGTCGCACGATTCGTGTGCTCTGCGTGGTAGATACGTTCACGCGCGAGTGCCTCGCGCTGGAAGTCGATACGAGCTTCGCCAGCCGGCGTGTGACGCGTGCGCTGGACGAAGTGATCGCCGAGCGCGGGCGACCGCGACGTCTGGTGATGGATAACGGCAGCGAACTGACCTCGCGGCATTTTCTGAGCTGGGGTATCGATCAGAAACTGGAATTGGCTCACATCGAGCCAGGCAAGCCGGTGCAAAACGCCTACGTGGAAAGCTTCAATGGAAAACTTCGCGATGAATGTTTGAACGTAAGTTGGTTTCGGAATTTAGGGCAGGCGCGGGTGCGAATCGCGGCGTGGCGCAAGGAATATAATTCGGCGCGTCCGCATAGCAGTTTGGGATATCAGACGCCGGAAGCATTTCGGGAGGCTTGCACTCCTTCGCCCCGCAGGATGGAAATGCCGCAGATCCTCGCGCCCGTCAAGGCCAAGCCCTGCCGGGCGCCTGCGGCGGCCTTGACGGCCGCTCCGGTCTGCTGGCCCGACTCTATGAGCGGAGCGAAGGAGAAAACCAAGTCGCTCAACGGAGGGTCGAATGTTGTATGATCGCGTGGGCGAATTAAGGGTGCAGGTCACGGGCTCGATCAACTTCAATATCAATTTGACAGGTAACTTCAATGGGTGGACGAACGCTGCCAAATACTACGCCGGTGGTGCTCTTCTTGAGAACGCTCAATGGAACCACTTCCTTGGCAAGGTGAGTAGCTTCTGCGGGGTGGGCCAATAATGCTGACAACAGGTGCGGCAACGGC